>JAFOBC010000128.1 GCA_017382015.1 Clostridia bacterium | reverse complement strand
GAATACAAATTTACACATTCCAGTCCGATAAACGGACTTAACTTTTTATCTGTAGATACGCAGTCCAACTTCAAGGTTGCCATTGTTACGGCAAGCTTTGCGCTTCCGCTCGACAAGAATGCCGCGGCCAACGCTCTCCTGACGGGTCTGCTAAAGCTCACCTGCAAAAAATACCAGACAATCACACTGATGAACCGTCACCTTGCATCACTCTACGGAGCAATCGTGGTAGGCGGCGTGAGCAAAGACGGTGAAAGCCAGATTATCACCCTGCGCGCAACCGTACTTGAGGACAGATTTTCTCTGTCTGACGAAAAAATTTCATCACAGGTAGCTGACCTGCTTCTCGATATGATTTTTGAGCCCAACTTTGTTGACGGCAAATTCTGCGAAGCAGACGTCGAGCGTGAAAAAAGGCTTATGATTGAGCAGATTGAAAGCGAGCTCAATGAAAAGCGTTACTATGCACTCAAGCGTTGCACGGAGATTATGTGTGAAAACGAGGTCTACTCAACAAGCCGCTACGGCACGGTTGAAGACATCAAAGCACTCGACAGCGAAACTCTCGTCAGCGCGTGGAGGAATATGCTTTCCTCCGCAGTTGTACACATTGGTGTTACAGGCAGTATGGATGCCGACATCATCAAAGACCGTTTTGTACAGAAATTCAAAGATATAGACCGCTCAAAGCTTGCAGAGCTTCACACCGAGTTTGTTGCAAGCGCAAGCGAAGTTAAGAGAGTCAGCGAGGAGATGCCCGTAAAGCAGGGCAAGCTCGTGCTCGGTATGCGTGCAGGTATGGTTGACGTTGATGACAACTACCACGCAATCAAAGTAATGTGCGATATATTCGGCGGCGGTGTTTACTCCAAGCTTTTCAACAACGTACGCGAAAAGATGAGCCTCTGCTACTACTGCTCAGCGGGTTTCAACAGATCTAAGGGTCTCATTATGGTGCAAAGCGGAATTGAAAACGAAAACGAGCAGAAAGCGATTGATGCAATCCTCGCTCAGCTTGACGATATCCGCAACGGCAACTTTACTGATGAAGAATTTGACGCATCCATCAAGGGTCTTACAAACCTTGCACACAGCGTGAGCGACACGCCTGAAGGCATCGAGCGCTGGTACGAAGGACAAATGCTCGACAGCGATATTGTAACACCTGAGGAATATGCAAAAACGCTCAGCACAATCTCACGCGAGCAGGTAATTGCAGCTGCTCAGGCGGTTACACTCGACACGGTGTATATGCTTGTAGGCACAGGCACGGAAGATGATGAGGAAGGAGAGGTGACAGAATAATGAAGATTAACGAAATCAAAAACGAGCTTCTCGACGAAAAATGTTACCACATAGTCCACCCGACAGGACTCAACATCTATGTTATGCCTAAGCCCGGCTACTCGGGCACATACGCTGTATTCGGCACAAACTACGGCTCGATCGACACAAAGATTCTCAACAAAGACGGTGAGATTGTAGATATTCCAGAGGGTACAGCGCATTTCCTTGAGCATAAGCTCTTCGAGAGCGAAGACCTCGACGCATTTGCAAGATATGCAAAAACAGGCGCTAACGCAAACGCTTACACTTCATTTGACACCACCTGCTACCTTTTCTCCTGCACGGGCGATTTCGCCGCTTCACTGAAGATTTTGCTCGATTTCGTACAGTCACCTTATTTTACCGAGCAAACTGTTGCAAAAGAGCAGGGCATCATCGGTCAGGAAATCACGATGTATAAGGACGTTGCCGACTGGGAGGTACTGTTCAACCTCCTGCGCGCACTCTACCACAGCCACCCTGTGAGAATCGACATTGCCGGCACGGTTGAATCAATCGCCAAAATTACGGCACAAACACTTTATGACTGCTACAATAACTTCTACAACCTCAACAATATGGTGCTTGCAATCGCAGGTAACGTTGATGTTGATGAGATTGTTTCAATCTGTGACGAAATGCTCAAGCCCTGCGACGAATACAAGTTTGTAAGAAAGCCGCACGATGAGCCTGAAACCATCGTACAGAACTATATTGAAGAAAAGCTTTCCGTAGCCGCACCTATCTTCTCATTCGGTTACAAAGAAATCTACGGTCTGCCAAAGCGCACACTCAAGCAAAGAATTGCCACCTCAATCCTGCTTGAAATGCTCGCAGGCAACACATCAGAGCTTTACAACAGCCTGCTTGAGCAGGAGCTTATCAACACAAGCTTCGGCTTTGAGCAGTTTACCGGCTTCGGATACGCTGCAACAATCTTCAGCGGTGAAAGCAAAAATCCTGAAGAGGTTGCAAGACAGATTAACGCTTATATTTCAGACATCCGCGAAAAAGGCATTGACAAAGAAGCGTTTGAGCGCACACGCCGCAAGCTCTACGGCAGAGCTGTTATGAGCTTCAATGATATTGACGACGTCGCAAACGATCTCGTAGGTGCACATTTTGACGGCACGGGAGTTTTTGACGATATAGAGATCTACCGCACAATAACTGTTGATGACGTAAAAGAAGTTCTCGACAACACAATGCGTGAGGAATACGCCGCACTTTCGGTTATCAAACCAATTGAATAAAATTCGGTCAGGATGTGAAAAGCTATGGATTCGACAACAGTATATTTTTCCGCCTTTGAAAAAGGCTTTAACGTCAGCTCAATTTTTGCAAGCTTTGAATTATTCGGCAACGAAATTACCATTCGCTGGTACGGCGCAATAATCGCCTTCGGATTCCTGCTTGCAGTTCTCTGGGGCGGCAGAATGGCTTACAAATGGAAAATGAGCCTCGACAAAATGATTGACGTGCTTATCTTCGGCACATTTGCCGCTATTATCGGCGCAAGACTTTATTACGTTATATTCCGCTGGGATTATTACTCTGCTCACCCTGCAGAAATCATACAGATATGGAACGGCGGCCTTGCAATCTACGGCGGTATTATCGGCGGCATCATCGCGGCTTTTATCACATGCCGTTTCAACAAGCTCAACTTTTTCAATCTGCTTGACTGTGCAGGTATGAGCCTGCTTATCGGTCAGGGTATCGGCCGTTGGGGCAATTTTGCAAACCAGGAAGCATTCGGCACAAACACAACTATGCCCTGGGGTATGATAAGCGAAAAAACAACAATGTATCTGCTTGATAACCAGTCAAAGCTCGAAGCTCTCGGCATGACGGTTGACCCCTATGCACCCGTTCATCCTACATTCCTTTACGAATCACTCTGGTGCGTCGGCAGTTTCCTTGTTTTGCTTGTGATTTACAAGAAGTTCCGCAAATTCAGCGGTCAGCTTTTTCTCACTTACGGTGTGCTTTACGGCATAGGCAGAGCAATAATCGAAGGATTCCGCACAGACAGTCTCTATATCGGCGATACTACGTTGCGCGTTTCTCAGGTGCTTTCGTTTGCTGTTGCAATGTGTTTCCTTGCTGCACTGATCTTTATGCTTATAAAGACCAAGAAAAACCCAAAACCCATTGAGGGCGTGGATTTCTTCCCTGAGCCTACACCCAAAAAGAATAAAAAATCCAAAGCGGATGATGATATGCGCAAGCTTGCACAAAAGCGTGCAGAAAAAATGCTTGCCGCAGAAGATAAAAAAGAAGAAGCTGAAAGCGAAGAATAAAAAACAACGGCTGATTATTCAGCCGTTGAAATTACCTTTTCTGCTATTATTCTTATATCGTCAATTGTCTGAAGCTCACAAATTTCACGGCGAAGTGCCGCCGCACCGCGTATACCTTTCATATACCATGCGGCGTGCTTGCGTGCTTCAAGCATACCGACCTTTTCTCCTTTATATTCACAGAGCAGCTCGATGTGACGGAGCATAACCTCCATACGTTTTTCTACGGGCGGTTCCGGCAGAATCTCGCCCCGTTCGAGGTAAGCATTTATCTGCTCAAAAGCCCAGGGTCTGCCGAGCGCTCCCCTGCCGACCATCACCGCCTCACAGCCCGTTGCATCGAGCATTTTTTTTGCAGAGATACCGTCGGTAACGTCGCCGTTTGCGATAACGGGAATGCTGACAGCCTCCCTTACAGCTGAAATATACTCGGGATGCACCGGCGGAGAATACATCTGCACCTTTGTTCTGCCGTGTACGGTAAGCGCCGCGGCACCTGCGTTCTCACAACGCTTTGCAAGGTCAACGCAGTTGATATTTTCATTATCCCAGCCTATACGCATCTTGACGGTTACAGGAATATCGACAGCCTTGACCACCGCTTCAACAATTCTTTCGGCTAGCTCAGGCTGCTTCATCAGCGCAGAGCCACCGCCGTTGCCTGCAATTTTAGGAGCAGG
>JAFOBC010000127.1 GCA_017382015.1 Clostridia bacterium | reverse complement strand
TGTGAATTATTTTTTCAGCGATGAATCGGATGTTGAAGCAGAATGTGATGAAAAATCCAAAAACAGTTCTGACGGATATGAAGATGTAAAAGATATAATGAATAAACTCTTTAATCATTATAGTAACGATGTAGAAACCATACTCACAAAAGTAATAGAGTACAATAATAATAAATCCTAAAATAGGGGTGTGCAATATGGCAAAGAGAGTAATAGGAATTGATTTCGGTAACTGGCAAGCGTTTGTATGCTGTGTCAACGGTATGGATCCAAACACCAGAATGGGCGGAACTGTAGAAGATCTGCTCCCTTCAACATACAAGCAAGCAGGTGACGGAATACCAAATGAGTTCTTTTGGAATGAGGTTGAAAGAAACGGAAAGGTTGTTTCTAATGAGCTGATGGGTTTTCCTGCAGCAAAAGAAACCAATGTGCCTGATGAAAATCATCTGAGACTTCTGAAAAAGCACCTGCGTGAACAGGTTACTCTTTATGGAGATAAAAACCGAAAGAGCAGCCGTACATTCAATTATGATGACATTATCGTAAAGATGTTCGAGTATCACGTAAAACTGGCAAATGATGCGCTCAGAGAAAATTACGGTGAAGATGCAACAACTAATCTGGTTTCTGTTGCATATCCTGCAAGCTATCGCGATCATGCTCATCTGGAGTATTATATCCGTCTTGCAGAGAAAGCAAATTCCGGTGCAAAAGACAAATACGGAAACGAACTTAAAATAAAAGTTGTTGGATCGGTTTGCGAACCCGCTGCAGCTGGTCTTGACAGGCTTAACGAGCAGAGAGAAGCAGTTGTTAAAGATACGGTTACGTATGGAGTGTTCGATCTCGGTGGCGGCACATTTGACCTTTCAATAGTTGCTCTCTATCCCAAAGGAAGAAAATATCCCAGCGGCAAGACCTATTATTTTGATATGGTTTGCGAGGGTAAGGGATTGAATATTGCAGGCAGTGATTTCAGTAAAAAAATAGCAAATCTTATGGCGGCTAAGGTCACTGAAATAAGCGGCACAGAACTTACCGCAACGCAAAAAAGAGTAGTACAGAGAAACGCCGAGCGATGCAAGAAAGATTTAAGTGGTCGAGATGTTTCAGATACACTTTTCCTTGCCGAAATTGATGGTGACGAAAGAGACATTGTTATTACGAGAGCGGAATTTGAGAAAGCTATCTCGGATGATGTCGAAAAAATTATGAATTTCACAAAGAACTTCTTTGCAGAACATAAAAGTCAGATGCCTGATGAAATAATCATGACCGGTGGTTCTTCTTACATTCCGTGCATAAAAGAAGGTCTTGAGCGTATATTACCGGAATATAAAGGCAAAATACATCTCCACCGTCCCAGTAAAGCGGCGGCATACGGCGCAGCAAGATTTTATGTTGAAGAACCTAAAATGGCATACGGCGCAAGTACAACTGTCGGAACTGCAACCGACAGACCTTCGGCTAACAATGTTCGAAGTGTTGTTCACAGGACACTTGAGAGAGATCTGGGCACGGTTATCATATCGAATGGTAAGCGTATAATGACAACATTAATAGCTGCGGGTACAGAAATACCTTGTTCATCTGGCGAAAGAACATTCCATACGCTTGAAAACACCGCTCTGACTGATTATGCAATATATAGAGCGAAAAAGTTAAATCCCGACTTTAATAAAGTGGGAGAGGATTACAGCATGCTTATCGATGCAAAACTTGATTATGGCAGAGCTGTTCCAGTGGGAACACGTACTACATGTGTGTTGACTGTTGACGCTCTGGGAATTGCTCATCTCGATGCGTGGGAAAGCAATGACGTTTCGATAAGAGTTGAGAAGACATTTTCAATAGATAATGCTGCGGATGACTCTACCGTAAATTAAAAAGATTAAGAAATTATCGGAGGAATATATATGCCTTTAGGAATAGCTTTTGATATCGGTGCCTATGAATGTAAAGCAGCTCTTCTCAGAGGTGAGGAGTTTGACGCGGCAAAACTCGATCAGGAAGTGCCTCTTTTGTCAGTAGCGTATGTTGAATCCAACGGAAATATACTGGTTGGACAAAAGGCAAAGCCTTACATAGAAAGCGGTTCGGACAGAGTGGTTGTAAACGCCAAAAGACGAATTGTTGAGGGTAAAAAAAATCTTCCCAATGTTCCCGGAGTTACTTATATTGATATTTACGTAGCTCTGATTAAGGAAACACTGGAGACCCACAATAAACGTCTTCTTGCTAACGGAGACGGTGCAATAGAAAAAATTGTTCTGACTGTTCCTAGCTTTCCGGAAGACAGGAGCGAAGTAATCGCCGAAATGAAGCGCGCAGCCGAATCAATTGATATAGGAAACGGAAAAAAGCTTTCGGTAGATCTTCTTGTTGAGCCGGCAGGTGTCGGTATACAAAACCTCTATCTGCTTAATCGTGAAAATTCAAGCGACGGACACTGCAAAAAGCATACTCAAATCATTTATGATCTGGGTCACAGTACATTGGATGTGGCTTTGATTACCTCATACAACCGGGACGGGCTCTCTTATGAACTTCACAGTTTCCGCGCAGATGACGAAACGTTTTGCGAATACTTTGATATTCGAATTGTTGAAGAAATGAAGAGGAGCCTCTCGGAAAGAGGATATAACGTCGAAAATCTCTCTCGCAGAGAGCAGGCTATTATGTTTAACAGAGCAAGAGGTATAAAGCATGGACTAAGCATCGACGAGGTCTGCACAGAAACCATTGATTTGGACGAAGACTATGTCGATTTCACTTTAACCCGTGAACGATTCGAAGAACTTATAAGTGTATGCTTGAGAAATTCTGCGTCGCTTGTTCAGGAGGCTCTTGAGATTGCGGAAGAAAAAAATATACACGTTGACGAAATTGTGCTTGCCGGCGGCGGATCAAAAATACCTTTTGTTGAAAAATATATCAAAGAGGTTGCAGGCAGTGTTCCGGTAAGATGTTCGCTGAGGCCTGTTGATGCAGTTTCATTTGGCGCTGCGAGATATGCGCTTTCGCGAAATCTGACGCAGAAATCTCTCTTCACATATGGTATTGAACTTCCCGGTATAAGAGGAGAACTCGAAAGAAGGGTACTTCCGCTTATTCCTTCGGATACTCAACTTCCCTACAGAACGCAGAAACTGTCGGAAACACAATTTACTTGTGATGCCGATGGCGTATTCAGAACAGCGCTGTATTCTTATGCAGGCAAATTTGAAAACTCTCCTGTAGCAGAAGATAAGTGTAAACAGGTAAGATGTATGAGCTTTGAGAGTGCTCCCAACAAGCCTGTTGATTTATTTATGGAGATCGACGAAGAGCATTGCGTGAAAGTTTTTTGCGAGACAAGCGAGGGAGATAAATACGTAATGACCAGCTTCGATGCTGCTGATGAGAGAGCAAGAAAGGAGAAATAAGAGTGAGTGATTTAAGAAAAGAAGAATCGGATTCTGTTGAAAAAGTAATAATATTTGATATAAAACACTTTTCGAAGAGAGACTGCGATTGTGCTCAGAAATTAGCCAGAGCTTACATCCGAGAAATCGAGGACGGAACGTGCGTACGCATAGATAACCTTTATAACGGTAAAGAACGCCTTTGCGATTATGAAGCAGAGGCATTGGCTCTGGTATATAATCACTTTCTTAATTGCGGCGAGCGGTGTCAGAAGGGAGAGGATATATTGTTCGAAGATAAAGTAATCATTAATAAAATAAGACACATTTTGGAAAAGCACTTTAAAGTCATGGAGGATGAAAACGCAATGGTGGATAGTATCGACCAAGAGGCGAAATTGGTTGAATCTGAAGCTGATGTTGAATCCAAAGCTGATGTTGAATCCAAAGCTGATGCTGATGATGAAACTCAAAAAACTATTTTGGCTTTGGAAAAAGAACAGGCGGAGCTTAGGCAGCAATTAAATGCACTGCAAGAGAAGAGCAAAGCAGTGGCAGCTGAAAAAGAAAAATATGAAAAGCTGCTTCGCGAGCTTACGGATGAAAGAGAAGCTATTAGAGCGGAATGGGAATCAAAGTGCAGAGATTTTTACGATCAAAAGAAAGAAGAAACTCAAGCGCAACTGGCTGCATATAAGCGCGAAACCGAAAAAACAATCGAAAGAGAAACCGAAGAAAAATACGAAAGAATTTTGAACGATAAAATCTTTCAGTATATTGACGGGGTGCGCAATGATTGGAGAGGTTCACATAAAGAGTTCAGCGATATGAGTGAATCGGTAGCACTGAGTATAAGTGCTGCGAAAAATGAAGCGTGCAGTGAGTCCAGCAGAATGCAGAGAGAAATGAAAGAGACTATTGATGAGTATAAGGCTTTTATGGATCGTTTTACGGTACAGTTTTGCTCTAATATGGATGCCTGGAGATCTTCTGTGTTTAGCGTTCAGTTGGAACAGTTTGCTGACTGGTATGCGCGCTTTTGTGGATTTGTCGATCGTTTCGACTCTAATATGATAAAAAGCCTGAATAATGGTGAAGTGGACACAGTTTCCAAAATAGGTACAAGTTTAACGAGCCTCAGAAATGCGCTTGAGAGAGTGCTTCCATCAATGGGTCTCAAGTCGTATTATCCGTTAGCAGGAGAGTCTTTTAATCCGTTATATCACATGGCTGATGATAACTTTGTTGAAGACGGAACACCGATAAAGAGTTGCTATAAGCCTGGTGTTGAACTGATTTCTGCCAATGAGGATCTGAGGAGAATTCTTGTTAAGGCTGAAGTGAATATTGAGGTGAATTAAGTGAGTATGTTAAGCAGCCGGGATTACGAAGCTATTGTTGCGTATGACCATGAACACAATCCGAAATACAAAGCGGCTCTTGTTATCGAACCGTCATACAGAGTGGTTGTTTTGTGTGTCTATGATGAAAAAGGTAACAGCCAGATCAAGAATATCTGGGGAGCCGGTTCGGATGCAGTCTGTTTTGAAAACGAGATTAAAACAGAGTTTGACTATGTGTTATATGAAACTGAAATAAAGAATGCTGTAAGAACATATTATTTGTCCAATAAGTGTGTAGATAATATGATATCCGAAATAAACAGAACGGCATCCGACGTTGTAAATCAGTTTAGTAACGTAGTTGGAAATACGCTTAATGTGTATTTTGAATCTGCTGATGCAGTTTTGTCAGACGCCGGAATCGAACTTCAGAAACTCAGAATTATTTTAGTTGGAGGTCTTGCGAACTATTTTCCTGCGCAAGTAAGTGTAAGATTACATTATAGTTCAGCAATGCCGATGATGCCTGATGCCAGATACGGTGTTTATAATGAGATATCAGATGTTATTGAAAAGGGTCTGGGAATAATAGATCAAAAACGCACCAGGTTTATAGACGGTGCTGTTGAGTGGTCGGTTTTCAGTGATGATGGTCACGGCAATATACAAAGAAAAAAATTGACCATAGCAGAAGACGGTACAGAACTTGATAAACTGGCAAGACCCAAGTTTACATCAAAGGTTTTTGTATGCGGTGAAGATGAAATTGAGATTTCGTCAGCGGGTTCGGTTCGGAAGTTTTCAGTTCCTGAAAGGTTTTTGACAGATAATATGGGAACAATCTGTTTGGCTCTGCAGTATGATGAAGAGGCATTTTGGCTTGTTGTTAATTCGGGCGGAGAAACCGAAAAATATCCAATAAAAGTTAGCGTAAAAGGAGATTAAGATATGGATGCTTTTACAAGAGAAAGTTGCAGTTTTCAACTTGAGGAATTAACTAAGGTTCTTTCGGGCTCGGATGAAAAAGAGGCGGATCGCTTGGTTCTTGATACATGCGCCTCTTTGATAAATGCAGTTATTAATGGTTTGCATATTGATATGATGACTGATTTTGAGGTAAAAGAACAGGTTGATAATTTCAAGGTAATATATTATGCAATGTCCGGATTTATGAATAAGTCAGCAGATACTGTGCCGTTAAGCAATGAGCAGAAAAAGCTTATACAGCAACAGGAGCTTTATGATGAAAAAATCCGTGAATATGAGGATGTGAAAGCGCAAAGCAACCAGTTGAGCAAAGATATTTCGGAAAAAGATATCGAGATAAATTCTTTGTACGAAGAAAAAGATATTTTCTTCCGTAAATTTGTGGAAATCAGCCTCAGGTTGGATTCTCTGCGTGAACTTGAAAGCAAATATAATCCTGAAGAACTCGATTCTTTGCAGTTGGAAGTTGAAAGGTTAAAGCAAGTAACGGGTGAACTGAAGGATAAAGAGGATTTTCTGAATTCAACAACATCAGAATGCCTCGACGAACTTTCTTCAGTTTTGAGAAAAATCGGAGAGAAGGTTTCATCGTTTTCCGGTGATGCTGATAAAATCAGACAAGAGGCAGAGGAATTCCGCACAGCAATAAATGTTTGCCTCAAGACATATCAGGATTACAAGAGCTGGTTTAATGTAGCTAGAACCCCGTGGAAGCAGCTTGAAGACAACATCGGCACAGAAGAGTATAGTAAGCTTAGGGACGTAGCGAACGAAGATATGCTTAAGAAAAAGAACGAGCTTGTTGGAAGAATTGAATCTGACTTAAAGGCTCTGGAAAGTCTTGTTAATGCATGTACACTTGCTGCGCAAAGTGATTATAAAAAGATTATTGCGGATGCAGGAAAATGAAATTAAATATCTACATAACTGAAAAGAACATAACAACTTTAGGCCCGGGTAATAGGTTCGGAATTTGGGTTCAGGGCTGTTACAGAGACTGTGAAGGTTGCGTGGCAAAGGCTTCGCATAATCCTGAGTTCGGAAAAATGGTTGATGTTGGTGCTCTG
>JAFOBC010000126.1 GCA_017382015.1 Clostridia bacterium | reverse complement strand
TAAAGAACGCTTATAGCTTTGATCATGCAAAACACACTGAAACATATCCAATAAGCTGTTTTAGCGTTAATCATTGCGCCTATAATAGCAAATAACACTATACTCATTTATTTCACCCCTTTACTCCCCTATGTAAATTTCGATATAATCGGCAACCATTGAAATGAATTCGCTGTTTGTGGGAACGCCTTTATTTGCATCAACGGTATATGAAAATATCTTTTTTTGCTCCGACACATTTCCTCTAAGCCAGCCGGATTGTATAGCGTGTCGAATAGCTCTTTCTACACGTGATGGCGTAGTGTTAAACTTTTTCGCCACTCTTGGATAAAGTATGGTTGTAACAGCATCGATATATGATATATCGTTCATTACAAGCTCTATCGCATATCTTAAATATCGGTACCCTTTCACGTTTGCAGGAATACCTAACGTTTTAATCGTGTCGCTTATCTTGATTGTTTTATCATTCATAAAATTTGCCTCCCAAATAGTTTTCAATAATATTCGCTGCTTCTTGCCAGCCGTAACAAACCGCTACTGCATATCCTTGCTGTTTAAGTGCGGCGAGCCATTCGAGCTGTAATTCGGTAGGTTTATTTTTTTCGACCTTCAGCTCGATATAAAGCCCATGGTAGCCGCTGCGAGCCACAGGCAAGCATAGGTCCGGCACTCCGGCGCGGACTCCTTGCTGTTTAAGCTTTGCCGCTTCGCGCCTGTCTCTCTTTCCGCCGTTCGGGATATGATAAAGCATGTTAGCGTCCGGAAGGGTCGCTCTGATGAAGGCGACCCACCGGAACAACGCCGCTTGTTCTGACGCTTCTCTTTGAATGCTCATAGTTTTGCACTCATCATTTGCATATACTTGCTAAGAGCATCGGAATACTTGGCGGCAACCTCAGGATTTTCCGTCTTGATTTTTGAAAGGGATTCAAACAATTTGCTATAATCGTTTTGCAAAGAGTCGAAGTAAAAAGTGAATTTGACTGTTTCAGGTGAGGAAGTTACAGCGAGGCGCTTTTCGAGCTCGGCCGCACGTTCGAGTATCTCTCTTTTTTCAGTATCAAGGTCGGCGAGCTGTTGCTTATATTTCTCAACCGCCTTTTTCTTTTCTTCCGACATCTGTTTCTTTAACTCTTTCTTTTCGGCTTCGAACTCCCTGCGGATGTCGTCCTCCGCCTTGGCCTTAATTTCTGCAATCTCCTCGTCGGTGATTTTTGAAACCTCGATTTCGCGAACCTCAGTAACGGTCGGCTTGTTACGTTCCTGTTCAAGCTCCTTTTCAAGCTCGGCTATTCTCTGCTCAGCGTAATCTATGTCCTTCTGCTTTTCGTCAGACTCTTCGATAAGACCTTCGATTTTTTCATTCAAGAGAGAAATCTGCTCCCCTCTGCCGTCATTTTCGGCCACAAGCTTTTTAACCTCCGCAACCGACATTCCGGCAATGTCATTATTATCAACCAGCTCCTGTCTTTCCATCACCGGAACGGCAGTGAGTAAAGATAACTTTGTGATACCTATATCGGCGTTCTGCTTTAAAAATTCGCTTCCGAGCTTTTCAAGCGTTTGAATGTAGGTGTATGCTTGTCTTTCCTTAATGCCGAGTGCCTGTTCGGTGTAAGCCGAAAACGACTCGAATCCGAGTGCTGTATATAATTTTGCATCTCGCATTCGTTTAAGATCCTTGCAGGTTTCGGTCCAACAAGCAACCGCCATATTTGCGTTAACCAGGATTCGCTGATGAAGAGCAAGTGCTTCCGACTGTTCATTCGTGATATTTTCAGGTTGAGTAATTGCTATTGAGTTATTCATAATTTTTCCTCCGTTTTACGCCGGCACAGGTACAGCCGTGCGTTTAATTGTATTTTTCTGCTCACGCTTCTTTTGAGCGTCAAGTCTTTGCTTAACTACCTTTTTCCATTCGGAAAGAATGGCATCTATTGTTTTAATATCAGGGTGACGATTGAATTTAGATTGCCGCTGAAGGATTGTGCCATCCGGCTTGACTTCAAGCGTGTAATATGGCTTGGTGGGTTCTGATGCCCTTCTCAAAAACAAAATATAGCTTTCGCCCTTTTCGATTTTTGAAAAGTAATGGCCGCTTGAACCTACACAGTGATGCTGCATATTCCCTTCAAAAACGATGTCTGCTATTCCCTTCGGCTTGATAATTTTATAGTCTCCGATATCCTTTTCATAAAGCGTTAGGGTTTTGCAGATTCTATCGACTTTTGAAAATTGCTTTTGCAACTCTTTTACTCGCCGGGCGGCGTTCTGAGCGGCGATGTGCTCGACCAACTCATCATGTCGGCGTTCTAACTCTTTTGGCCTGTAAACGATTTCATCATTAACGTCAAAACCTTGTTGTTTTGCCATTGATAGATAGTCCTTCCAGGTGTTAATTATCGATTTTATCGACTTGCGAGATTCTTCATGCTGTCGTTGCAGATAATTTGAAACCTGCACGGGAGACATTCTTGGTACTATGAACGATACCTCATCAGGACTCAAATCGTTTTTTTCAAACCAGCTTATCACCGCTTCGGTCAACTTGCATCCTTGCCGCTGTTCCTCTTGTAGCCACTTTAAGTACATCAGGCCGCCATCAGCTTGCCGCAATCGATTTATTCTCTGTTTGTCCAATTTGAGTACAGTCTGCGCATCCTTTCCGGTTACATTAACGCACGAAGACATATACCAATCAGAAAATTCTTCTGACAGCTCACACGCCAATCGCTTAAACCTGCCCTGAAAGAAATATTCATAGCATCCCGTAAGATTCTTATATAGCATCAATTTGTTGTATTGGAGTTTCCATCCTGCCATGGCCATTTTATCAAGCCGAATGTGCTCATAAATAGTTCCATCAAGGGCTTCTTTTACTCCGTTCGGGTAACAATAACAGCTAAACGTATGTTTGTTCCGTGGGTTTCTATCGTTCCATATTTGGCCGAACTCATCTGCTTCATGCTGCTGACCGTAATACACTTTTGCATATCGCGGCTTATCTTTCTTACCGATTACCTGCTGTACGATGTCACTCCTTGATTTCGGAAGGGTTATACGTATT
>JAFOBC010000125.1 GCA_017382015.1 Clostridia bacterium | reverse complement strand
CCGCGCTCAGGCTCGGTAATGAAAGCCGAAACAATGAGCCAATCGCCATCCCGGAGCGTATCCATCATCGAAGGACCGCTGACGCCAACAATACGAAAAAGAAAGGTGAACACAACCATAATAGCAACAATAGACGTTGCAATTATGGAAATCAGATCAACCACAGCCTTGGATATTGACTTTTTTGATGCAGTATCATTTTCTGCTTCAATCAATTCCTCTTCGACAGAGGTGTTTTTTTCTTCGCTCATATATCTCCCTCCAAGCGCTTAACCGTCAACATCGCCAAATGGATACACTCTGAAAAGGCAACTGCCGAGGATATAGCGCTCATCTATAAGACCGATTCTCGATGAACGGCTGTCCAGAGAATCGTTTCTGTTATCTCCCATAACAAAAAGGTAGCCATCGGGCACCACTAAAGGAAACTGCACGTCAAAACTCCTGTGCGTAAGCTCCTTGATATACGGCTCTTCAAGCTTTACGTTGTCAACGTAAACCTCACCTTTATCAAAATCAATATAAACCTCCTGGCCGCCTACCGCTATCACACGCTTGATAATCGGACCGCCGCTTTTGGTCCGGTTGGGTTGGGTTACGATAACGATTTCACCCTGCTCAGGATTAAAATCAAATGCAGACACTATAAGCCAGTTACCGTCCTGCAAAGTAGGAAGCATCGAATCGCCGTCTACCTTGACGGGTCTTACGCCAAACATAAAGAGAGCACACAAAAACACAACCGCAACAATGACAGACGACAACCACTCAAACAAATTACTTGACGTCTTTTTTTCCGGCTTATGCTCGGACGGCTCACCCTGAGGAGCAGGCGCACTAACACTATACACTTTTTTGTATTCTGTTATTTTCAAAACTTCACCTGCTAAAACCTCTGATTTGTAAGCGAAATAATCACTCACATTACATTATAACAAAAAAAAGGAACAAGCACAAGACTTGTTCCTTAATTTGTGTGTGAAAAATTAAATTATTTGAGATCCTGCTTAACCTTTGCTGCCTTACCGACTCTGTCACGAAGGTAGTAAAGCTTTGCTCTGCGAACCTTACCTTTTCTGATAGTGGTAACCTTAGCAACGTTGGGTGAGTGAACAGGGAAAACTCTCTCGATGCCTACACCGTAGGATACACGACGAACTGTGAATGTCTCAGAAACGCCGCTGCCCTTGTGAGCAATAACGATGCCTTCGAAAGCCTGAATTCTTTCTCTTTCACCTTCACGGATTTTAACGTCAACTCTGACGGTGTCGCCTACTTCTGCGACGGGCTTTTCAGCCTTGATGCTGTCCTGTGCAATGAGTTTCAATGCGTCCATTTTGATTTCCTCCATAAATTTTTCAGGCGTTCGTATCGAATCAGTTGCGAAAGAGGACCGCCAGCCTTAATGTTATTTGCATTAATACCCGTCACGGATGATGACGGAACAAACGCTAGGATATATTAACACAAACTCGAATGAATTGCAAGTGTTTTTTTTAAAATTTTTCGAGATTTGCAAGTAAAATCCCTTTACGGGTAATTTTACGGTATTCAAGCTTCTCTCCGATTACGGCAGATACCGCATCAAGAAGGATAAACGGGCTGGCATTCTTCTGGCTGCCGGCGGCAAGAATTATGTTGATAACAACGTCTCCCCCACATTCCTCAACGGTATATTCGCCCATCAGCTCAGCAACGTTTATCTGCTTGGTAACCTTCTTGCGTCCCGCTTTGCCGAGCTTCTCTGCAGGAAGATTGCCGCAAGCAAGCGCAGCCTTGATTTTTTCAGCAAGACCGGGTGCGCCGTAAAGCTCAATACAGTAGCTTGCAAAAGATATATCGGCAGGCTTATGCACAGCATCTGCAACACCTACAACCTCAATACCCTCAGGCATTGTTGCATTAAGCCTGTCGCGCACCTGATCGTTTGTCATTTCACCCTCAAGGCGGATATCCACCGGCTCCCCTTCACTCTCAACGCCGAGAGGAAGCGGAAGCGCAAACGTGACATAGGGATGGGGGTTGAAGCCTTCTGTGTACCACAGCTCAATCCCTGCACGCCTTACAGCACGCATCATGCAGCGCTGCATATCAAGATGGGATGTGTATTTAGCTCTGCCTTTTTTTGCAAGCAGCACTCTCACGCAACGCATCGCATTCGCCTCCGTTCAGTTTATTAGCTCCGCAGCCTGCACATTTTTCGCGGCAATGCGGTGTTGTTTCATTGTTGTGCGCCTTATTATACTCTCTGACAAGGTGTGACTTCGAAACACCGTAATCAAGATGATCCCAAGGCAGTATTTCGTCAAGTGCACGCTCACGGTTTGCATAAAACTCGGGAGAAATTCCGCAATCTTCAAAGCTGGACATCCAGTCATCAAGACGCAGCCACTCTTCCCAACCGTGAAGCTTACAGCCCTTGCGCCATGCCGTTTCAATAACGTCCGAGAGTCTTCTGTCGCCTCTTGCGAAGACGCCTTCAAGGAAGCTCATATCCGTATTATGTCTTGTGAGCGAAATTTTACGGCTTGTAAGGCTGCTTATAACAAGCTGCTGTTTGCGAAGAAGCTCTTCCTTGGAATTCTGAGCCTCCCACTGGAAAGGAGTAAAAGGTTTAGGCACAAAGGGAGCAACACTGATGCTGACGCTCACACTCTTGCCCTTAGGCTTGTTGGGGTTATGATAAAATTCATCAACAACCTTCTGTGCAAGCTGTGCAACAGCTACAATATCCTCATCTGTTTCAGTGGGCAGACCGAGCATAAAGTAGAGCTTAACACTTGTCCAGCCGCCGTCGAATGCTTTGCGTGCGGCTGAAAGAATCTCTTCTTCCGTAATATTCTTGTTGATAACATCACGCATACGCTGTGTGCCTGCTTCAGGCGCAAAGGTAAGTCCGCTGCGGCGCACCGATGCAAGGCGCTGAGAAAGCTCCTTTGAAAAATTATCCGCACGGAGTGAGGGAAGAGCAATATTGACCTTATCTTTCTCAGTCCAATCAAGAAGCTTGTTCAAAAGCTCCTCAAGATTGGTATAATCACTCGTACTGAGTGAGCAAAGTGAAACCTCATCATAGCCTGTCGAATCGCAGATATTCTTACAGTTTCTATTGACGGTATCCGCCTGCTTTTCGCGGATAGGACGATAGATATAACCGGCCTGACAAAAACGGCAACCGCGTATACAGCCGCGGAATATTTCCGCAACGGCACGGTCGTGAATTATCTCAACAGAAGGCACGATAAACGTTTCAGGGAAATAAACTTTGTCAAGATTGCTGACAATACGCTTTTCAACCTTCTCAGGCGCAGTGCCGAGCGGGTTAATTGCTTTAACGGTATTATCATCATTGTACTCAATCTCATAGAGAGACGGCACATAAACGCCCTTGATTTTTGCCGCTTCGAGCAAAAACTCCTGCTTTGTTGAACCTTTGGCCTTATGCTCTTTGAGAAGATCGATAAGGTCGTTTGTTACCTCTTCACCCTCACCGGGGAGCATAATATCGAAAAAGTCTGCCATAGGCTCTGCGTTACACACGCAAGGGCCGCCTGCGATAACGAGCGGTGTAAGCTCTGTTCTGTCTTTTGACCTGAGCGGTACGCCTGCAAGATCAAGCATATTAAGAACGTTTGAATAACTCATTTCATACTGAAGAGTAAAACCTATCAGATCAAAATCCTTAATAGGGTCACCGCTTTCAAGTCCGTAGAGCAAGATATTGTTTTTGCGCATCTGCTCTTCCATATCAACCCAGGGAGCAAACACGCGCTCACACCATGCATCCTCACGCGCATTGACAAGCGAATAAAGTATCTTGATGCCGAGATGCGACATACCAACCTCATAGGTATCAGGGAAACAGAACGCATAGCGGATATCAACCTCTGATGCATCCTTTACAATGCTGTTCAGCTCGCCGCCCGTATATCTGCCGGGTTTCTGAACAAGCGGAAGTATTCTTTCAATTCTTTCGGAAAGCATAATTTCCTCCAAACACAATAGATTTTACTATTATATCGGATTATTCCTTCCTTTTCAAGAGCATCCACGATAAATAAAAGCAAGCGAGCAGAAGAGT
>JAFOBC010000124.1 GCA_017382015.1 Clostridia bacterium | reverse complement strand
GGGCGGCAAGAAGAGTGGTACCGCAAGATTTTTAATTGATTTGTATTAGAAATCCTGTCTCTTTACTATTTTTAGTTAAGAGACGGGATTTTTTGATTTTATTTTATTACGATTGGAGTGTAGTGAAATGTTGACGCTTGACAAGATATTCGAAGCACAGGTGGTGCTCAAGGAAATTATAAGGGCAACAAAGGTTGTTCCCTCAAACGGAATTGCCGTAGATTGCGAACTGTATCTGAAGCCCGAAAACCTACAGAAAACAGGTTCTTTCAAGCTGCGAGGCTCAGGCTATAAAATCGCTACACTTTCCGATGAGGAAAAAGCAAGAGGAGTTATAGCCTGCTCGGCAGGAAACCACGCTCAGGGCGTTGCACTTGCGGCGGCAAAGCACGGAATCAAATCCTTGATTTGTCTGCCCGACAGCGCACCGATTTCAAAGGTCGAAGCAACAAAGAGCTACGGCGCTGACGTTTGCCTTGTCAACGGATGCTATGACGACGCTTATGCAAAAGCGCTTCAGCTGAAAGATGAAATGGGTTATACCTTTGTTCATCCGTTTGATGACGAAGCTGTTATTGCAGGTCAGGGCACGATCGGTCTTGAAATTGCAAGCGACCTTGACGACGTTGATGCGGTTATCGTTCCGATTGGCGGCGGCGGTCTTATTTCGGGTGTTGCTTATGCACTAAAATCAATCAGGCCCTCAATCAAGGTCTACGGCGTTCAGGCGGCAGGCGCACCGAGTATGTTCAATTCACTCAAAAGCGGGAATATTGAGTGCCTTGATTCCGTTTCCACAATCGCAGACGGTATTGCCGTTAAACAACCCGGTGAACACACCTTTGAACTGATAAACAAATATGTTGATGATATCGCACTTGTAACAGAGGATGAAATTGCGGGTGCAATTCTTGAACTTATCGAAAAACAGAAAATGATTGCCGAAGGTGCGGGAGCCGTTTCCGTTGCGGCGGCGATGTTCAACAAATTCCCCGTTCAGGGTAAAAAAGTTGTCAGCCTTGTTTCGGGCGGAAACATAGATGTTACAAGTCTTTCAAGAGTAATCAAACGAGGTCTTATCAAATCGGGCAGAACTTCAAGTATGCTCATTGAACTGATTGATAAACCGGGTCAGCTAAAGGATGTTTCAAGAATTATTGCAGACTGCGGCGGCAACGTTACGGGCGTTCATCACGAGCGTGCAGGCAGCACGGAGAGCGTTAACGGCTGTTATCTGCGAATCACAATGGAAACTCGCAATTATGACCATGTTCTTGAAATCAAAGAGGCACTCAAAAAAGAGAGCTTTAAAATCGTAGAATAAGGAGAATTATCATGAATGTTATATATACAAAAAATGCACCCGATGCAATCGGACCCTATTCACAGGCGATTGTTACAAACGGACTTGTTTTCACATCGGGACAGATAGCCATTAACCCCGAAAGCGGTGCGGTTGAAGCACAAACAATTACAGAGCAGACCGAGCAGGTTTGTAAAAATATAAAAGCTGTTCTTGAAGCGGCAGGCAGCAGCCTTGAAAACGTTGTCAAAACGGTTTGTTTCCTTAAGGATATGAGTGATTTTGCCGCATTCAACGAGGTTTACGGCAAATATTTCACAAGCAAGCCCGCACGCTCATGCGTTGCAGTTAAAGAACTCCCGAAAAACGTGCTTGTTGAAATTGATACCGTTGCGGAGGTATCGAAATGATGGACTCAACCAAATACCGAGTGGGATATTATCCCGTAGAAAAAAGATATAACAAATGGGTCAACAAAGACCATATCGAAAAAGCTCCGCAATGGTGCAGCGTTGATATGCGTGACGGCAATCAGAGCCTTGTTATTCCGATGAGCCTTGAGGAAAAGCTTGAATTTTACAAACTTTTGCTTGAGGTCGGATTTAAAGAAATCGAGGTCGGATTTCCTGCCGCATCGGAAACGGAATATGAATTCTTGCGTACTCTCATTGACAACAATATGATTCCCGATGATGTAACCGTGCAGGTGCTTACACAGTGTAGAGAACACATTATCAGAAAGACTTTTGATGCCTGCAAGGGTGCGCCGAGTGCGATAATTCATTTTTATAACTCCGTCAGCGTTGCCCAGCGTGTGCAGGTTTTCGGTAAATCAAAGGAAGAAATCAAGAAAATTGCCGTTGACGGTGCAAAACTTGTCAAAAAGCTTGCAAGCGAATACGAAGGGAATTTCAGATTTGAATATTCGCCCGAAAGCTTCACGGGAACAGAACCCGAATATGCTCTTGAAGTCTGCAATGCAGTTCTCGATGTGCTTGAGCCGAGCGAAACAAACAATGTTATCATCAATCTCCCCGTAACGGTTGAAATGAGCAGCCCTCACGTTTACGCAAGTCAGGTTGAGTATATGCACGAAAATCTCAGATACCGTGAGAACGTTACGATTTCGCTTCATCCTCACAATGACAGAGGAACTGGCGTTGCCGATGCCGAGCTTGCAATTCTTGCAGGCGCAGACAGAATTGAAGGCACTCTTTTCGGCAACGGCGAAAGAACGGGTAACGTTGATATCGTTACTCTTGCGATGAATATGTATTCCCACGGCGTTGACCCGAAGCTCGATTTATCGGATATTCCGAAACTTGTTGAAACCTACGAAAGATGCACAAGGATGCACGTTTACGAGCGTTCACCCTATGCAGGTGCACTTGTTTTTGCCGCTTTTTCGGGCAGCCATCAGGATGCAATCGCAAAGGGTATGAAATACAGAAACAAGAAAAGACTTCACGAATGGAGCGTGCCGTATATTCCCATTGACCCCCATGACATCAGCCGCACCTACGATGCAGACGTAATCAGAGTCAATTCACAAAGCGGTAAGGGCGGTATAGGTTATCTTATCGAGCAGAATTACGGCTATATTCTCCCGAAGAAGATGAGCGAAGAACTCAGTTATCTCTGCAAGCATATTTCGGACAGCGAACACAGAGAGCTCAAAGCTGACGAGGTTTTTGAAATCTTCAAGGCAAATTATCTCTATGAAGAAACTCCGATTTCGATTTCATATTTTGATTTTATGCGTGAAAACGATACCGTAAAAATCGAAGTTACCTTCTCCAAAGACGGAATTGAAACCGACATGCAGGCAGAGGCAACGGCTCGCTCAACGCCGTCAACAATGCGCTCAAGGCTTATACAAACGAAAACTACACCCTGCAGGTTTTCACTCAGCACAGTATGCAGGGTCATGGTTCGCAGAGTGTTGCGGCATCTTACGTCGGTCTTGAAAGAGAAAGCGGTGAAATGTTCTGGGGCGCAGGCACGGATACCGATATTATCAAGGCAAGCACCAATGCGCTTCTCAACGCATTCCACAATATGACAAAAGGAGGAAAATAAAATGGGAATGACTTTGACACAAAAAATCCTTGCCGCTCACGCAGGACTTGAAAGCGTGACGGCAGGTCAGCTTATAAATGCGAAGCTCGACATCGTTCTCGGCAATGATATCACAACCCCAGTTGCCGTCAATGAGTTCAGAAAAGCAGGCTTTGACAAAGTTTTTGATAAAGACAGAGTGGCGATTGTTCTTGACCATTTTGTTCCCAACAAAGATATAAAGGCTGCCGAGCAGTCAAAGCAATGCCGTGAATTTGCGTGTTCGCATTGCGTAAGCCATTTTTATGATGTCGGCAAAATGGGAATTGAGCACGCTCTTCTTCCCGAGCAGGGAGTTGTTACCGCAGGCGACTGCATTATCGGCGCAGACAGCCACACCTGCACCTACGGTGCACTCGGAGCATTTTCAACGGGTGTCGGCTCAACGGATATGGCTGCAGGAATGGCAACGGGTACGGCTTGGTTCAAAGTTCCCTCCGCAATTAAATTCAATCTTAAAAACAAACTTCCGTCAAACTGCAGCGGCAAAGATGTAATTCTCACAATCATCGGAATGATAGGCGTTGACGGCGCACTTTATAAAAGTATGGAATTCACGGGTGACGGCATTGCATCTCTTTCAATGGATGACCGTCTTTGCATTTGCAATATGGCGATTGAAGCGGGCGCAAAGAACGGAATTTTTCCCGTTGACGAAGTGACAAAAGCGTATATGAACGGCAGGTGCGAGAGAAATCCCGTTGTTTACGAAGCAGATGCAGATGCCGAATACGAAAAGGTAATCGATATTGACCTTTCAAAAATTGTTCCAACGGTTGCTTGCCCTCATCTTCCCGAAAACACTCACCCTGCAAGCGAGCTTTCCGAAATTAAAATCGACCAGGTTGTTATCGGAAGCTGCACAAACGGACGTATGGAAGATATGGAAACCGCATACAAAATCCTTAACGGCAAAAAGGTTGCCGACGGAGTGAGATGCATCATCATCCCCGGCACGATGCAAATTCTGCGTGAATGCGTCGAAAAGGGTTATTACACCGCTTTCATCGATGCAGGCGCAGTTGTTTCAACCCCGACCTGCGGACCGTGTCTCGGCGGATATATGGGCATTCTTGCGGCAGGTGAAAGATGCATTGCCACCACAAACCGCAATTTCGTCGGCAGAATGGGTCACACCGAAAGCGAGGTTTATCTCGCAAGCCCTGCAACTGCGGCGGCAAGCGCTCTGACGGGTTACATAACCCATCCGAAGGAGGTCTGATTTATGAATACCAAAGGTAAAGTTTTCAAATATCCCGATAACGTTGACACCGACGTTATCATTCCTGCACGCTATCTTAATACCGCAAATGCGCAGGAACTTGCTCTCCATTGTATGGAAGATATGGAAACCGCATACAAAATCCTGGGCGGCAAAAAGGTTGCAGATAGAGTGAGATGTATCATTATTCCCGGCACAATGCAGATTCTGCGTGAATGCGTTGAAAAGGGTTATTATACCGCTTTCATCGATGCAGGTGCAGTTGTTTCAACACCGACCTGCGGACCGTGTCTTGGCGGAT
>JAFOBC010000123.1 GCA_017382015.1 Clostridia bacterium | reverse complement strand
TGCCCACTCGTTACGGAGCATACCGATAAATACCGGCATAATGATACCGACGATTGTGTTGAAAAAATGGGATATTTTAACGGGGTAGCTTCGTACATAAATACGCTCCTGCAGGTTGGGACTGATGCTCTTTGTGCAGGTTTCCATATTGTTTGCAAAACCGAATACGTTGTAAGTAGCGAACAGAAGGTTGGCAACCCATACGCGCGTTGCAACGTCGGGAATGTTGTATACGGGCAGCCAGCCGATGAGGATAACCATTATGCACTTGGGCACAACGTCGCAGTATAGTGAATATTTGTATCTGCCGAATTTGGGCAGAAGCTTTTTACGCCAGAAGATGTTTCGTGCGCCTACCCAACCCGTGTAGAGGAAGTGTGTGCCGAACGTTTTGAAGCAGGCGGTTGCGTTCATGCCCTCCAGGCTGTTCAGGTAGCGTATGAAACTGCTACTTGGGTCAAACAGGCTGGCAAAGTCGAACACCAGGTTGAAATGCCGAATAGTATCATAGCAAAATATACGCCGTAGAATTTGCGCTCTGTTCTTTTTGGCAGGAAGCCGAGATTGTCGCATACAAGCCACCACATCAGTGCTGATATGTAGCCAAGCGGCATATTGATAATGCCTATGATTGAAAACGTAAGATACGGAAGCTTGTAGTGGTGCATAATGAGATAACAGGCCGAGAAAAAGCCTATGTACTCAAGCACCTTTGAACCCGCATAGTTACTGCCTACGGCAAGCACAACGTCCTTGTACTCTTTGTACGGTACGTACTTGCCTTCTGCAGGAGTGTTCCAGTGGGTTTTGATTTCCGTAAAAAACGCTTTGACCGTGTCGACAGACAAGGTCTTTTTCTTGTCGCTCATGGAAACCTCTCCTTAATATTTTATATGGTGAATATTATACCAAAACGCGCGGATATTTACAAGAGATTTTGTCAAGTTTGATGTTTTTGTGACCTTGATAGAATTTAAAAGGCAACACCCGAGAGTGTTGCCTTTTTTCAGAAATGTTTTTTCAGATGCTGTGTCAATTCGTTCCAATGGTTTATCACAAGGTATTCTCTGTCTGCATCCGTTCTGTATTCATATGGAGCGGATGAGTTGACGTCGAGCAGGATAGGTGTCATACCTGCGCCGATTGCTCCGTCAACGTCGGGTCTTTTGCTGTCGCCGCAGTACCAACAGTCTGCAGGGTTAAGGTGAGCATAGTTTGCCGCTGTGGTGAAAATATCGGCACAGGGTTTGGTGAGGAGTATATCGGAACTTGTAAGATAAAACTCCATATTTTCTTCGGGAATCCAATGCTTTATCGCAAGCCCGAGCCCCTCTGAGCTCATAGCGTTGTTGCTTATTATTGCGGCTCGTATGCTGAGCGAGTGTATTGTTTCAAGAAGCTCTGTTACACCTTCAATTACTTTGCGGTCAGAGTTGTATCTGTCGAATATTTCTTCCTGCTCGGCTACTGATATATCAAAGCGTAAACCTGCATTCATCGTGATATATCTCAGCGCACCTGAAAGGGGAAAATCAAGCGTCACACCGAAGGGTGATTTGTGACCGCCGCCGATTTTTTCGCTATATTCATCCCAGAGCAAAGCCAGTTTATCATCCGTAGTGTCCTGCGGATTCAACGCGGCAAGTCTGAGCGCGGCAAGTCCGTTGCGTGCGGAAAATTTGCCGCCTGCAAACAGCGTGCCTCCAACGTCAAACAGTATCATCTTCGGCTTTTTATCGTATGGCATAGGTACAACCTCCCAATCTTACTGAAAATCAGTATATACCTTAACTCGTGTTATGTAAAGCATTTGCTGTTAAGGTGAGTATTTTTATGTTGATTATATCGTCGCAGTTTGGTATAATTTTTGTGTTATTTGAATTAAAGGGGATATTGCCGTGATTGATACAATTCTTAATACACCCGTAACCGTCTGTGGCAGAAATTTGCCTAACAGAGTTGTTTTTCAGCCTATGGAGGGCTGCGACGGAACCAAAGACGGAGGAGCAGATGAGCTTACACGCCGCAGATATCTTCGCTTTGCCAAAAGCGGAGCAGGTATAATCTGGTTTGAGGCAACCGCTGTAACTCCCGAGGGCAGGGCAAACCCCAGACAGCTCTATATCAACGAAAATACGGTTGACAGTTTCAAAAGCCTTGTTGAGGATATTAAACGTACTGCGCTCAGTGAGTGCGGCTTTGAGCCGCTTGTTATCGTTCAGTTGACTCACAGCGGCAGATTCAGCAAGCCGAGCGGCACGCCTGAGCCGATTGTTGCATACCGCAACGAGCTCTGGGAAAAAGGCAAGGAGAGCCAGCCTTACACAGTAGCGGATGATGAATACCTCAGCAGCATCAGCTCAAGCTATGCGGCGGCGGCAAAGCTTGCGATGGATGCAGGCTTTGACGGTATCGACGTCAAGTGTTGCCACGGCTATCTTTTTAATGAGCTTCTCAGCGCAACGGAGCGCGAGGGCAGCTACGGCGGCAGTTTTGAGAACAGAACAAAGCTGTTTTTTGAATGTATCGATGCCGTAAGAAACGTTGTCGGCGATAAACTTATCGTCACAACCCGTCTTAATGCGTGCGACTGCTTCCCTTATCCCTACGGCTACGGTGTTGATAAAGATGGCAATATCGATTTGAGCGAAGCTGAAAAAATAATCGGTATTCTGGCTTGCAAAGGTGTTGAGCTTATCAATATAACTCTCGGCAATCCGTATCTTATTCCGCATATCAACCGTCCGTGCATCAATTCACCCGAGGACGGTAACGTTGGTATGGAGAGAATATATAACGTTACAAAGGCGCTGAAAGATAGTTTTCCCGATGTTAAAATCATTTCGTCGGGTCTTACCTTCCCCGGCGAAAATGCGGCAGGCTATGCAGAGAAGCTGATAGCGGAAGGTGTTTGCGATTTTGCAGGCTTTGGCAGAATGACCTTTGCCTATCCTCAGTTTTTCCGCGATTATCTCGCAAGCGGTAAGCTTGATAAAAACAAAGTCTGCCTCAAGTGCAGTAAATGTACCGAGCTTATGCGAAGCGGTACGGTAGCGGGCTGTCCTGTCAGAGACAGTGAGGTGTATATGCCTTACTACAAGAAGTTTGTTCTGAATAAATAATTTTTAGGGAGTGGAGAATATGGTAGCTGTAATTACTGGCGGCAGCCGTGGCATAGGTCTCGGAATAGCAAAGGAGCTGCTCAAAGCTGATTATACGGTTGTGCTTACTGCACGAAGTGAAAGCGAAGAGGTTACTGCACTCAAAAATGAATACGGCTCAAGAGTATGCTTTGTTTCCTGCGATATTTCAGCTCAGGCAGACGTGGAAAATCTTGTTGCATACGTCAGTGATCGCTTTGGCAAAATTGATCTGCTTGTCAATAACGCAGGTGTTGCGCCGAAAGTGAGAAAAGATATGCTCGAAATCACACGCGAGGATTTTGACTACGTTGTTGATATAAATCTCAAGGGCACTTTCTTTGTCACACAGAGCTTTGTGCCGCTTCTTATTGCAAGTGAAAAATCGAGAATTGTAAATATTTCTTCAATGTCTGCATACACCGCAAGCGTAAACCGTGGCGAATACTGCGTATCAAAGGCAGGTATCTCGATGCTCACAAAGCTTTTTGCGGCAAGGCTTGCAGAGTTTGGTGTGAGCGTTATTGAAATCCGCCCGGGTATAATCGAAACCGATATGACCGCCAAGGTCAAGGAGAAATATGAGGCGCTTATCGCAGACGGTATTACACCGATTAAGCGTATGGGTACGCCTGAGGATATAGGTAAATGCGTTGCAAGCATTGCAAACGGCAGCTTTGATTTCTGTACGGGCACGGTAATTGACTGTGACGGCGGTTTTAACGTGAGAAGCTTATGAGAAAAGTATACGATGCGATAATTATCGGCAGCGGTGCGGCGGCATACAGCGCCGCAGACTGGCTGTATAAGAAGAATGTTAAAAATATTGCGTTAATAACGGAAAACAGGCTCAGCGGCACTTCGCGAAATACGGGAAGTGACAAGCAGACCTACTATAAGCTGTCGATGGATGGCTCTTATCCCGACAGTGCGTATAAAATGGCAACGGATATATTCAAAACAGGCTGTACCGACGGAGAAAAAATCTACCTCCAGGCGGTTAACAGCGTACGCTGCTTCCTGCGCCTTTGCGATTACGGTGTGGGTTTTCCGACAGATGAATTCGGCGGCTATCCCGGCTACAAAACTGACCACGATGATACCGTAAGAGCAACCTCTGTAGGCCCTCTCACCTCAAAGGTGATGACGCAAAGACTGGAAGAAAAGGTTTTGCGTTCAAACGGCACAGCTCTTTTCGATAAAAGACAGGTAGTTGAGATAATAACGCGTGCAGGCAAAACTTACGGTGCGGTTGCGCTCAATACAGACACGCAAAGCTTTGAGATTTTTGCGGCAAAAAACGTAATTTGTGCCACGGGAGCGCCGTCTTGCGTGTACGAGAGCTCGGTTTATCCTCGCTCTCAGCACGGTATGACGGGTGTTATGATTGCTGCAGGTGTAAAGTTGTG
>JAFOBC010000014.1 GCA_017382015.1 Clostridia bacterium | reverse complement strand
TCCTCCTTGATAGCGTCGACATATTCTACATCTTCCTTTGAGGGATTTGTATCGTCAAGACGGAGGTTGCATATGCCGCCGTATTTTTCAGCTGTGCTGAAGTCAATGCAGATAGCCTTTGCGTGACCTATATGCAGATAGCCGTTGGGTTCGGGTGGAAAACGGGTCTGAACTCTGGTGTTGACACCTGCGGCCAGATCTTCATCGATAAAGTCGTGAATAAAATTTGATACTCTTTCTTCTTCCATTGTGGTTTACCTCCGTGAATTAAAGTGTTGCTATTGCGTTGTTGATTCTGGCTGTTACCTCGTCCTTGCCGAGCAGTTGCATAATTGCACACAGGTCGGGTGTGTTGGAGCGTGAGGTTACCGCCATACGGATAACGCCCGAAACGTCACCAACGTGACCTTTGAATGCTTCGGGGTTCTTTTTGTATTCTTTGACGTTGGGTGTGAAGCCGAGAGGCTCGCACATCTCCTTAATCTTTGCAAACCACGTGTCCTTGTCGTCCGCAGGGTCGTAAACGGTAAGGTACGTGGTAAGTATTGCCTTTATATCGTCAGCCGATAATTTCTCGTCGAATTTAACGTCGGCTGTATAAAGCTCGTTGTAGAAGTAGCTGACAAAAGCTTTGACCTCGCTCCATTTAGCGATGTCCTTTCTGGGTTTGGGGCCTTCGCGGTCAATGTTGAGCACTGCTGTTGAAAATGCGGGGTCAGCTGTGAAGATTTTGTTGAACTCTGCGTCAAACTCTGCTGACCACTTTGCAACGTTCTCATAAACCTGAGCGGCACTCATAACAGAGATAACGTTCTTGCTGACGTCATTGAGTTTAATAAGGTCAAACAGACAGCCACTGATGCTCATCTTCTTGAGGTTGAAGGGGAATTTGGAGATATCTTCCTTCGGGTTTGCTCTGCGCCAATCCTCAAAGTTGGAGTTGATGAGCGTGAGCAGATATTCGAGCACGCTCTCTTTTGGGAAACCTTCCTCTACGAAGTAGCCGACGGCAGCCTCGGGGTCTTTACGCTTTGAGAGCTTGCGCTTGTCGCCTGTCTCTTCATCAATTTTAAGCACCTGCGGAGTGTGTGCAAACTTGGGCATTTTGTAGCCGCAGACTCTGAAAAGCTCAATGTGCTTGGGTACGGAAGAAATCCACTCTTCACCGCGGATTACGTGAGTTGTTCTCATAAAGTGGTCGTCACAAACATGAGCAAAGTGATAGGTGGGAATTCCGTCTGATTTGAGAAGAACCTCATCTATTGTGTTTTCGGGCATTTCAATCTTGCCCTTGATAACGTCGTCAAATGCGATTCGCTTGTTTTCGTCACCTGATGAACGAAGACGGATAACGTAGCTTTCGCCTGCCTTGATTCTTCTTTCCTGCTCCTCAAAGCTCAGGTCGCGGCACTTTGCATATTTGCCGAAGTAGCCCTTGATGAGTGCGCCGTCGCTCTCTTGCTTTTCGCGCAGTGCTGTAAGCTCATCCGCTGTGCAGAAGCAGGGGTATGCAAGACCTTTTTCTACAAGGCTTTTTGCGATTGTCTGATAAATCTCGGCACGCTTACTCTGTGTGTAGGGGCCGTATGCGCCTTTTTCTGTGCCGAATCCGGTTACACCTTCCGAGAACTCAACACCAAAGTAATCAAAGCCCTTGATGATGGCTGAAACGCCGTCGTCAATCTCACGCTTCTTGTCGGTGTCTTCAATTCTCAG
Organism: Clostridia bacterium; assembly: GCA_017382015.1. Taxonomy (GTDB): domain Bacteria; phylum Bacillota; class Clostridia; order Oscillospirales; family Acutalibacteraceae; genus UBA8612. The sequence continues at coordinate 3,643 of JAFOBC010000014.1, read as the reverse complement.
GAATGATACGCCGCCCGAAACCTGAGCGGTGAGAATATCAACAAGTGCACCGAAGAAGCCACCCATATGGAGGTAGCCTGTCGGGCTGGGAGCAAAACGCGTTACCCTCGCACCCTCGGGAAGATTTCTGGGCGGATAAACAGCCTCATAATCTTCAGGAGTTTTGGTAATGTCGGGAAATAATAGTTGTGCAAGTTTTTCATTGTTAGTCATATCTATGTTACCTTTCAAAGAGTATTCGTGGTTGTTACCGTGTGAACCGATTTGATTCGCTCGGGGTAGGGGTCGTGCGCTCTGCGTGCAAAGGATGTGTGCCTGCGGTGCAGAACGAAAACAACTGCTGTGCCGACGGCTATACCGGATATCGGCGGAATGGGAGAAATTTTAAAAGACATTACGGTTTCGTCATCTTTCGGGAATACTACCGAATCGTAATAGTCCTGCTCGAATTCGTCGTAATTATCGTATTCGTTATAGTACATATCGTCTTCCTGTGCGTTTGCCGTTACAGCAAGCGAAAACAGCATTGCGGCAGTAAAGACAAAAAGTAAAAGCTTTTTCATAAGTTTTATTTCACCGCCATACATATCAATTCTCCTATAACCGTACAGCCTGCGGCAACGATGCCGAAGATGGCTGCCATACGCGCTAAGCTCGGTGGAGTTTCACCTATAATCTTTCCGCTTTGGCCGTTTATGAAAAGCTGTTTGGTGTAGCCTTTGTCGGTGTGGCTGAGTATCCAAAGCGGGACAAGTGCATATCGACGCAGACAATGTTTGACGTTGTGGTTGCAGGTTTCAAACCTGACGGGAGCTTCCCGGCTTAATGTCTCTTTGGCTTTTGCGATTGCCTGCTCCTCTATTTCTTCTGTTATTTTGTCGATGTGTTCTTGCGCATCGGTGTAATTTTCGTGCGGGATACCGAGATGCTCTTCGCCGTACTGCTTTGCTGTGCCGAAATCAAACGGGGCAAGCAGGCTGAAAAGCTTCGGTGAAATATGTGTGCTGAGGTTGATGCACGCATCCTTTGCCTCAGAGGTAACGGTTGCGTTGCCGTTGGCAGAGGATATATCAGTCTGTATGCCGATGTCGTTAAGGCATACGGGTACGTATACGGCGTTGAAGTTGCCGCTTTTTGCTTTGTGAAATAGCACAGAGGCGGAAAGGGGACGCCTTGCAAGGTGCTGTAAAAAAATGCGAGCGGCGTTGTCTTTGTCGATCTCGAACTCAATCACAAGCTCGGGCTGAGTGATGCAGTCGTATTCCCGGGCAATAAGAGCCGGAGCGCCGCAAAATCTGCAGTAAGTGTCGGATGACTTGATGTGCGTAATCAGCTCTGCACCGCAATTGCGGCATTTGCATCCGTGGGTTTTAGCGTCTGCCATCTCTCGTCACCTCGTCAGTAGTAACTTCAGGCACAGCCTTCGGAGCGATGATGTTGGTAGTGAATGTTGTTATTCCCAGGGCATAAAGCTCCGCCAGCCTTTCGGGTGAATCAATAGTCCATGTGGCAAGGGGTAAACCTGCGTCTGTGAATTTTTTGATTTCATCCGGTGTGCCTGCCTTGTTTCCTTTAAAGGATACGCCTATCAGCGTGTCGGATTTTGCGGTTTCGAGCGTCTGGTCGCTCAGGTCTTTGACAAGCCAGTAAAGCTCCGTGTTTTCGTGTGTGAGCGATTTTTCGCCCGAGGAAAGGATTTCCGATATCATTTCGGTTTGTTCGCGGTCAAAGGTGATAAAAGTGCATTCGCTGACAATGTATCCTACACTCTGAACAAGCTGTGTAATGAAATCCGTTCCTTCTTGCTTTATTTCTATTACCGGATGAAGACCTAAATTGTTGCACAGGTTAAGCATTTCGCTCAGCGACGGGATATAAAAGCTTTTTCCGTCGATTTCGTCAACACGGTATTCGAAAATCTGCTTGTAAGTGAGGTTGCTTATTTTACCGCTGCCGTTTGTCGTGCGGTTTATGCTGTCGTCGTGTAAAACTACCCATACGCCGTCTTTTGTCTGTCTGATATCAAACTCAATGTGAGTGTAGCCGTAAGCTGCGGCTTGCTCGGCAGCTTCGAGAGTATTCTCTGGAGCAACCGAACTCATACCGCGGTGCGATATCAGCGTGATTTGTGAGACGTCTGCGATGCCTGTGCTTTCAAGAGCATAGATTTTGTTGCCTGTAAAATGCTTGAGAACAAGCAACGTCGCAAGACTGACTGCAATGACGATGCACACGGCGGCAAATATTTTTCTTTTCTTATTGGATGGAGCGGCCATTTTGTTTCACCAGCTTTTTATTTGGTAGGGGAGAAATAAAGCGTTCTTGTATAGGGCGCGGAGTTGATAAAGCTTTTGATGACGTATTCTGTCTCAACTGTAATCAGACCGGAAGTGTCCGGTGTGTAATCCAGTTCGATTTTTGCACCTTCCCTGATTTTGATTTCGCCGTCGAGGGGATACGCTTTACCGTTGATTTTGATTGAGTTGATGACTATTTTGCTTCCCGTAAGGTTGCGCAACAGCAGAGTGTCGCTTGCCTTGTTGTAGAAGCCTGAAGTTTCGTTTGCAAATTTGACGTACACGCCGTCGAGCGGAGACTGAGCTATTTCAAATTGCGGGAACCTCGGGTCTGAGTGAACGTCTTTTATGTTGTCTGTGAGCACAAGTTCGAGCAGAAGGTTTCTTGTATATGTGTCCCACCAGGTCTGGGTGTGATACTGCTCGTAATTGAACCAGGTTTTCTCGGGTAAGAAGCATGCAGAGGCGTCGAGCGTGCGTGTGGGAGAAATGTGGTTGTGTGTCGGGTCTGCGCAGTTGGTGTTGAGCTGAGTGTAATCAGCAGCAAAACGCTCACCGAAAGGAGCGACTGCGGCACCGGATGTATTTACTGTGTCAATAATGAAGTCTGAATCAACAGCTTCGCCTGTGCCGAGGTGTGTGCCGTAGTTTGCAAGTATCGCTATGTTGACGCCCGCTTCCTGCGCACGTTTGAGTCCGTTGCTCATATCGGGCATACATTCAAAGTGCATCTTGTCAGCCTTTTCGATAATGTCAGCGTTTTTTATCGGGTCGAGATAAACGTCGCGCAACTCTTTGTAGGTTTCTGTGTCCATAAGATCCCAGATGCTGCCGAAGTGTATTGCGTAAGGTAACAGCACCTCGTTGAAAGCGGATTTGAGCAGGCTGTTGAGGAATTCCTCGGGAAGCATTTCTGCCAACCAGCGAAGATCAATCTCCATATGGAGCATAATTGCGCCAAAGCGCACAAGCTCCGAAAGGTCAAATTCAACAGGATCGCTGCCGAGCAGCTCCATAACAAGGCTTGTACCGCCGATTGCAGGTGAGTTCATAACTGCGTTGTCCACCTTGCCCTCTGTGCCGTGGTAGTAGAGGTATGTGGCGGTGAGCTGACCGCCGTGGCTCATTCCGTAGAGGTCAATCTTATCGCTGCCCGTGTATTCGAGCACTTCGTCGATGAAGCTGTCCAGATGTTCGACGTTGACAATCTGGCTTCTTCTCCAGTCTGTGTTGAAGATGAAAATCTGATCTTCGGGTATGGTCAGGGAAAGATCTTCAATGAATTCACCCTCAGTCAAGGGCAGAAAGTCTCCGTTTTTCTCTTCGTTGATATACTTGACAGTAGC
>JAFOBC010000122.1 GCA_017382015.1 Clostridia bacterium | reverse complement strand
TGGTCAAGAATATTTTCGAGGTAAACCTCAGCCCATGTGCCGCGTGCTTTGACGTTTGTGAGCACCTTGTTGAGCGAGGATACATTTGCAGTTACTCCCGTTGAAAGCTCTTTCATTTCTCCGAGCGATTTATTTACGTTTTCAAGCTGGTCGGATACGGTTTTGAATGAGCTGTTAAGCCTTTCATTGAGTGTTGCGCTGAGCTTTTCGTCAACGGTTTCTCTCATCTGATCAAGCTTCTTTTCGTTGCTCTCCTGCATCTTGCCGATTGCCTCAGACACACTTCTTGAAAGTCGGTCGTTCTGCTCAGCGTTGTTCTGGCGTATTGTGCCGAGCGAATCGCTGAGCGTTTGTGTCATACGTTGCTGGCTTTCAAAGTTTGATTTTGTCATCTCGTCAAGCTTGCGCGCCATTTCGCCGATGCTTTGCGAGGTCTGGGCACGCATGTCGTTCTGGCCGAGTGCCATTTCTCTTCTGCTTCTCTCAAACTCATCAGCCAAAAGTCTTTGCAGTTTTTCGCTGTCGTCGTGTTTTGTGTTGGCGTTTATCTTTTTTATCAGCGCAAGCACACCCATCAGAACTGCCGCAAGCAATACAGCGGTGATGATGAGCAAAATGAGAATTATATCGTCCATAGTGAAAACACCTCCTAAACTCTCATTTTAATTATAATTAAAATCATTATAGCAAAATTTAAACAACTATACAATACCATATCATCAATTTGTGGTATGAAAAAAGCATACGCCGCCAAACCTTGCGACGTATGCTTTTGTTAATCTTTCATCTTATACAGCCTGAGAGCGTTTGTAACAACGAAAATTGAGCTCAGGCTCATTGCTGCCGCACCTATCATCGGTGAAAGTGTTATTCCGAAGATAGGGAAAAGCACACCTGCAGCAATCGGAATGCCGATAACGTTGTAGAAAAATGCCCAGAAAAGATTTTGTTTGATGTTGCGCATCGTTTTGCGAGAAAAGGTGTTTGCCTTTACAACATCGCCAATGTTACTGTTCATCAGTACGATGTCCGCAGACTCTATTGCAATGTCCGTGCCGCCGCCTATTGCAATGCCTACATCAGCTTGCGTGAGTGCAGGTGAATCGTTGATTCCGTCACCCACCATAACTACTGTTTTACCCTGTTCCTGCAGCAGCTTTATCTGCTGTGCTTTCTGTGCCGGCAACACTTCAGATACCGTGCGGTCAACTCCGAGCTTGTTGCCTATTGTTTGCGCCGTAACCGCGTTGTCTCCCGTGAGCAATATAACCTGCGAGCTGCTTGCCTGCAGGGATTTTACTGCCTCTATGCTTGTTGGTTTGATTTCATCGGCAATGCAGATAATTCCTGCGAGCTTACCTGCAACCGCAAAATAAACGGGTGTTTTTCCCTCGTTGGCAGCGTTGTTTGCGTACTCTTGTGCGGCTGAAATATCAACGCCGTTATCCTTCATAAGCGCGGCATTTCCGCCGACTGTTTTTTTGAGATTTATCAGCGCGGAAACACCCTTGCCGGGCAGATAGGTAAAGTTCATAGCCTTTACAGTTTTGCCGCTGTAGCTTTCGCATATTGCCTTTGCAAGCGGGTGCTCGCTTTGCGATTCGAGTGATGCCGCAAGCTGTAAAAGTTCAGTTTCATTAGAATAAGCCTTGATGTCTGTTACGGCAGGCTTGCCCGTTGTAACCGTACCCGTTTTGTCGAGCACATATACGTCGGCTTTGCCGAGCGTTTCAAGCGCGGAAGCTGATTTGACAAGTATGCCGTTTGAAGCACATTTGCCTGCTGATACCGTAATCGCTACGGGTGTTGCAAGACCTAGAGCACACGGGCACGAGATTACGAGCACGCAGATTGCACACGAAAGTGCGAATTCAAGGCTTTGCCCGGCCAGCATCCATGCGATGAATGTTATTGCGGATACAGCCATAACAATCGGCACAAATACACCTGCAATTTTATCGGCAAGTCTGGCAACCGGAGCTTTGCTTGCACCTGCATTTTCGACAAGCTCAATTATCTGCGCGAGCGTTGTGTCTTTACCGACTCTTGTGGCTTTCATAGTGAATGCTCCGTCAAGATTAATGCTTGCTGACATAACGCTGTCGCCCTCATTCTTTTCTACGGGCATGCTCTCTCCCGTAAGTGCGGATTGGTCGACGCTTGAATGTCCTTCGATTATAATTCCGTCGACAGGTATTTTTTCGCCGGGGCGGATAATTACGGTGTCTCCTTCGGTTATTTCTTCAGCGCTGACGGTTATTTCATTACCGTCTTTCAGCACTGTAGCGGTTTTTGGAGTAAGGTCAATCAGCTTTTCAACTGCTGAGTTTGTTTTGCTTTTGGATCGCTCCTCAAGAAATTTGCCTACGGTGACCAGTGTCAGTATCATAGCGGCTGATTCAAAGTAGAGGTTTGATGCGTACCTTTCGACAATATTCGTTATGCCGTTGCCGATTCCGTAACCAATCATAAATATAGCCGCGATGCCGTAAATCAGCGATGCGCTTGCGCCTACCACAACGAGTGTGTCCATATTTGGTGCGCGTTTAATCAGCGAGGCGAAGCCGCCGAAGAAAAACTTGCGGTTTACATATACAACGGGTAACGTCAGCAAAAACTGTGCAAATGCCGATTGTACTGCGTTTGCCGTGCCGTGGAGAAAAGGGGGGAGAGGCAGACCGACCATATGCCCCATTGTAAGATACATCAGAACTGCAAGCAGCGGAATTGATACGGCAAGCCTTGTTTTTACGGGGGTGTATTTTTCTGCAGTTACAGGTTGAATGGTTTTTGTGCTCTCTGCAGTAACCTTTTTTTCGTTTTTTTCTTCTATGAGCTCCGCCTTGAATCCCGCTTTTGTAACAGCGTTGATTATGGCGTTGCTGTCTGTTTTTGTTTCGTCGAACTGTGCTGTGAGGAGCTTAGCAAGCAGGTTGACCTCGGCTGTTTCAACTCCGTCAAGCTTCAGAACAGCTCTTTCAACCGCCGCAGAGCAGGCAGCACAGCTCATTCCTTCAATGTTGAATTTCAGTTTCATATTATCACCGCCAATATAGGGTAACTAATATTTTAGTGTATCCTTCGCGTCAAGTCAATAAATTGCCTTAGAAATATTTTCATCTGTTTACTTAATTTGTAAAGGGGTTCAGGTTGACAACGATATACAGCGTGATGTAAAATAAAAACGTAAGTTTTTCAAAAGGAGTGATTATTTGAAAAAGACTATATCCCTTTTCATGGCAGCGTTGGTGGCTGTGTCCTGCTTCAGTTTCGGTTCGCAGGCGTCTTTCAGGAAGTATGCTCTCAGCGGTATGGATGCTGATTACTACACTTTGCTTGATGCAAATGATGAGGCAATGCTGCTTGGCAGCCTTTCTGCAAAGTATGAGTCAAACGGCGACCCGTCCACCATATCCGATAACAAAGATACCGGTGGTGTATCATACGGTGCGTATCAGTTTGCCAGCAATTACGGTGTGCCGCTTGCATTTGTAAACTGGTGCATTTCATCGGGTGAAGGCGTAGAGGCCGGCAAGAAGCTTAAAGCAGCTTATGAGCTTGACGGCAATAAGTATGGAAAGAATTTTAATGCCGAGTGGAAAGCAATAGCTCAGGCATCCCCCGAAGGGTTCCTGCTTCTTCAACATAACTATACCAAAGCCTGCTTTTATGACGTTGTGGTTCAGAAGCTGGAAAAGAACATAAAAGGTTTTGATATCGACAATTACACAATTGCGCTCAAGAATGTTATCTGGTCACGTGCGGTGCAAAACGGTGTTAACAGTGACGTTATTACCAAAGCCTTCGAGAGCCTCGGCGGTTTTAATAATCAGCCTGAGGATATTCTGATAAAGGCGATATACGCAAGGGCAAGCCTGCTTGTTGATCAGGCTCCTTATTCAAATTCGGTTAAGATAACAAAGAGCTCTGCTGAAAAGTACGGCATTGATGTTGAGACAGTTGAGGGTAAATACCTCTTCTATTTCAGCAAAAATACTTCTGATATTCAGGTATCTGTATACAGACGTCTTGCCATACGCGAGCTTGCAGATGCGCTTGAGATGTACGTCAATGCAGGTGGTGTGCTCACACCTGATGAGCCTGTACCCGATGAGCCAATACCTGATGAACCGACTACGGACAATCCGGGTAATCCGCCTGAGTCTGATAGCAATACGGGTAATGACGGTGATGGCGCAGGCGACCAGGGCGGTGAAGCTGAACAGCCTGAAACTCCTGATGCAGAACAGCCTGCCCAATCAACCGGCATTATGGCGTTTTTTGAGGCGGTTCTCAATTTCTTTGCGATGATACTGGATTTTCTGATGAGCCTTATTGCTTGAACATATCCGCTTTCTTTTTGTTAAATGCGACAAAAAGAGGGCGGATTTTTCTATCTTTACGCAGGGTGAACGTTATTGAAAAAATATATCGCTTGTGTTATTATTTGTCTTATAAATCAGTTTATCAGGAGGTAACTAATGGCTAAGCAAGAAGAGATGAAAAAATATGTTCCGAAGGGCGAAGTGAAGGCGTACGCAATCGCTGCTCTCGGACAGGGTCTGGTTTACAGCTGTATGTCCAGTTACATAACAGACTACTATATGAATGTTCTGTATCTCGATGCGATTTTTGTAATACTGCTGATGCTGTTTGCACGTGTATGGGATGCTATCAATGACCCGATGATGGGTATGATTATGGACCGACATTCTACCAAAAAAGGCAGAATGAAGCCCTATCCTTTGTGGACTGCGGTTCCCATTGCGGCTCTCACAATACTTATGTTTGTCAATCCCGGTTTTGATACAAAGAATCAGTCAATCTGGCTTTACGTATTTGTGTCTGTTGTTTACGTTGTGTGGGGTATGGTTTATACCGCCAGCGATGTTCCGTTCTGGAGTATGCCCAATGTTATGACACCCAATCCCAAGGAGAGAGGCAACCTCATCTCCTACGGTAAGACGGTCGGCGGTATCGGCTCTGCCGTTACGGTTGCTCTTCCGATTATTGTCGGCTACTTTGTTGCCGGTATGGATATGGAGCAGGCAAATATCTTCAAGTATGCAATTATGGCTATATCAATGGCTCTTATCGGTATGCCTCTTTTCTCGATTTCTTCTTTCAAAATCAAGGAGAGAATTCAGATCCCCGATGCAAAGAAGAAAGCTCCCGGCGAAGCGTCTACACTCAAGCGAATTTTCACCTGCAAGCCCCTTATGCTTGTTGTTCTTTCCGGCGTGCTCTCTTTCGGCAGATATATGCTCCAGGCAGCAGCTCCCCATGTTGCACGTTATTCAGGTTTCTACCTCGGTTCGCAGGCTCCCCAGACAGTTGAGGAGATTAACAAGAACATCTCAAACGTTGCTCTTATTATCCAGATTTGTGCCGCTATCGGTATGTTCGGCGCAATGCTCTTCCTTCCCAAGCTTTACAAGAAGTTTGAGTATAAGCATATTATGATTGTTTCCTGCCTTGGCGGTTTTGTTTCAAGCTGTCTCACGCTTATCATCGGCTGGACAACTAAGAATCTTCTTATCTGTATTCCCTTTATGCTTATTTCTGCAATTCCTCTCGGTGTTATCAACAACGTTTCATTCGCAATGGTTTGCGACTGTCTTGATTTTATGGAGTGGAAAACAGGCTTCAGAAACACAGGTCTCGGCTCTGCTTGCCAGTCATTTGTCAACAAAATCGGTAACGCTTTTGCAACGGTAATGATTATCGTTATGTACATCCTTGTTCATATCGATGTTGCTCAGCTTAACGTCGGCAGCGGCGAAGCTGTTGTTCAAGCAGTCAACAGTATGACCTCAACACAGAATTTTGCAATGTTCTCCCTTGTAACAATTGTTCCGGGTATCAGCCTTCTCCTCTGTGCAATTCCTCTGTTCTTCTATGACCTTACAGGTGCAAAGAAAAACAAGGTATTCAGCGAGCTTGCTCAGCTCAGAAAAGAGAGAGGCATTAACGTCGAAGAATAATCCGCAACATAAATTTAACGCCCCTTCTTCAGCGATGAAGAAGGGGCGTATTGTTTTTTTATTAAAGCTGGTATATGCCTGAATCAAGCTTTACAAATTCGCTTTCACCTATGATGAAATACTTATGTACGGGCTCATCAAACTCAAGGTAATCGCTTACTGCAAAATTGCCGAGCGCGATTGTGCGGACTTTGTTGGAGCCTTTATTGCAGACGAAAAGTCTGTCGCCGTAACGTACAATTGAAACGGGGTCAACAAAAGCTGTGGATTTGCCGCCGCCGATTCTCATCTGTACGCGTTTTTCGTCTGTAGCGTAGCAGATAACTGCGTTGAGCTCAGGTACAACACTCCAGAAGTTTTTGCCGTCTGGTGCAATTCCTTTGACAGGCTGCTCGTTATATTTGAGGTTGCCCGTCCATATCGCAACACCGCGTGCGTTGAATATGCCTGCGTCACCGTCCGGGTAAACGAGCACGGTGTGGTTGTTGGAAAGTGTGCCGGTTTCGCAGTTGACGTAATCTTTAATCTGCGAGCATATTTCCTGGTATGCAGGGCCGAATTTGCCTTCAAAGTACATCCACTTTGTGATGGGCATAATCTGGCTTTTGGCTGTATCATAGCCAAAAAACTCTACTTTTGTTCTGCCGTCGGGCATTACTTCGGGCTTTATGTAAAGAAAACCGCCTTCAACAGGCAGTAAGCCGTATACGTTAAAATCAATTATCTTTTTCAATTCTCTCACCTGGAATATATGAACCCCCCGCCAAGCCGTCATACGGCGAATAATAACCTGCGTTTAAAGCAGGTGGGTAAGCTCCCGCAGGTTCACGCTCCCTTCGTCCGCCAATATGGCGGGAGGTCTGCAATCCGCTGAGCGGAGATAGCTTCCCTGATAAGTGTGTGTTGGGTTAGTATTGCCGCAATTTTATCGCACAAGGCAGGGAGTAATCAGATTAAAATTTTTTTATTCGTCCTCTTCAGCTTCTTCGTCAAACTCAAAAAGGTCAATAAGTCTGTCTTCAAAGATATTGCCGACTTCGTTGAATTCGTCCTCATCTT
>JAFOBC010000121.1 GCA_017382015.1 Clostridia bacterium | reverse complement strand
TCAAAGCTCACAGGTCTTAAACCCGGCACAGCTGTTGCCGCAGGTATTATTGATGCTCATATCTTTGTGCCTGCTGTCGGTGTATCAAAGCCCGGTGAGATGGTTGCAATCATCGGCACATCAACCTGCCATATGATGATGTCCGACGTTGAGAAAAAGGTTAAGGGCATCTGCGGCGTTGTTGCAGACGGCATTATGCCCGGTCTCTACGGCTATGAGGCAGGTCAGAGCTGTGTAGGCGACCACTTCGGCTGGTTTATTGATAACTGCCTGCCCGAAAGCTACTACAAAGAGGCTGAGGAAAAGGGTATCAATATCCACAAGCTCCTCCGCTCAAAGTGTGAGGCGCAGAAACCCGGTGCAAGCGGTCTTGTTGCACTCGACTGGTGGAACGGCAACCGTTCAATCCTCGTTGACGTTGACCTTACAGGTATGATTGTCGGTATGACTCTCCGTACAAAGCCCGAGGAAATTTACCGTGCACTTATCGAGGCAACGGCATACGGCACAAGAATGATTATCGAAAACTACCGTGAGCAGGGCGTTGAGGTCAACTCCTTCTATGCCGCAGGCGGTATTTCACAGAAAGACCCGATGACAATGCAGATTTATGCTGATATCATCAAGATGCCCATCAAGATTGCAGGCTCAGACCAGGGCGGTGCACTCGGCTCAGCTATCTTCGGCGCAGTTGCCGCAGGCAGTGAAAAGGGCGGCTATGATGACGCTTTCTATGCCGCAAGCATTATGGGTAAGGTCAAGGACGTTGTTTACGAGCCCATCAAGGAGAATTCCGATATCTACGACAAACTCTATGCAGAGTACAAGATTCTTCACGATTACTTTGGTCAGGGCGGCAACGACGTTATGAAGCGCCTTAAGGCAATCAAGGGCGAGAATGAATAATAAATGACTAAGGAGGCAGACGGCTTGAGAAGTGACCGACGCAGAATACATCTCATCGATGAGGTGCGAGGGCTTTCAATAATATTGATGGTGTTTTACCACGCCTTCTTTATGCTCGGCTATTTTTTCGGGATTGAGTTTCTTGCAAAGGCTCAGGTCTTTTTCGAGCCGGTTCAGCCTGTTTTTGCGTGCCTGTTCATATTCATTTCGGGTATCTCGTCAAACCTTTCGCGCAGTAATTTCAAGCGCGGTATAAGGCTGCTCGGCATAGCGCTCGGCTTCACGCTCGTTACGGCGGTTATTCTGCCGCGGTTTGACATAACGGGTGCAGAGATATATTTCGGTGTGCTTCATCTGCTGAGTGTGTCGATGCTACTGTATGCGCTGCTCAAAAAGCCGCTTTCCAAGGTGCCGACAACGGTAGGTATAGTTGTTACGCTTGTGCTTTTTGCGGCAACCTGCACTATGCAGACAGGCAAGCTTTTCGGGTTTGATTTGCCCGATAAGCTGTATGAGGTCGGCTATCTGGCGCCTTTCGGTTTCCCCGGGGACGGCTTTTATTCGGCAGATTATTTTCCGCTCTTGCCGTTTGTGTTTATGTTTTTTGCCGGTACTTTCTTCGGCAAGCTTGCGGCAGATGATAAACTGCCGGGGTGGTGGTATGTGTCCCGGTGCAAGCCGCTGTCGGTCGTAGGCGGAAAAACGCTCATAATTTATGTGCTTCATTGGCCGATTATATTCTTAATAGGCTTGATAATCTCAAGGTTTTAATGTATAATAGGCAAAAGGTATAGAATTTTATATTTAGAATTATAAAGTAAGGGTGACTTATTATGATGGAAAAAAACAGAGTCAGACTCAATATCTGCGGTACAGATTACAGTATCACAACAGATGACGATCCCAAGTACGTAATGGCACTCGGCGATGAGCTTGATGCAACTCTCACAAAGACACTTCGTGAGAACAGCCGCCTTTCCGTTACACAGGCTGCAATCCTCGCTGCTCTCGAGTATGCTGATATGTACAAGAAGGCAGAGGTCAGCGCAGACAATCTCCGCGGTCAGATCAAGGAATATCTTGAGGATTCCGCACGCTCCAAGATGGATGCTGAGATTGCAAAGCGTGAGGTAGAAAGACTCACAAGAGAGCTCCAGAATGCTCAGGCAAAGCTCGGTGGTTGAGGTATTAGCTCCTGCCGGAACATATGAGGCTGTCGAGGCGGCGGTGCGCTGTGGCGCGGACGCTGTTTACCTCGGCGGCAAATCGCTGAATGCCCGCCGTAACGCGGGCAATTTCAGTTTTGAGGAGCTTAAATCGGCAGTAGAATATTGCCACGTCAGAGGCACGAAGGTGTATCTGACGCTCAATACGCTCGCTTCTGATGCTGAACTTAAAAATGAGGTTCAGTGTGCGGTGCGCGATGCGTGTCAGGCAGGTGTAGACGCTCTTATCATTCAGGATATGGGCGTTTTTCGTCTTGCTCGAAAATGTGCGCCGACTATGCCGCTCCACGCTTCAACGCAGATGTCCGTGCATACACTTGCAGGTGTTAGGCAGCTCGCAGAGATGGGCTTTTCCCGCGCTGTGCTTGCAAGAGAGCTTTCGCTTGATGAGATTGAGTATATAGTTAAAAATTCGCCTATTGAGATTGAGGTGTTTGTCCACGGTGCACTTTGTATGTGCGTTTCGGGTCAATGCCTGATGAGCGCTATGCTCGGCTCGCGAAGCGCAAACAGAGGTCTGTGCGCTCAGCCTTGCCGTTTGCCTTTTGCCGCGCAGGGCGGCACGGGCAACGATCTCAGCCTCAAGGATTTGTCCGCTGTGGATTATCTGGGCAAGCTCAGAGAAATAGGCGTAAAATCGTTCAAAATAGAGGGCAGAATGAAACGCCCTGAATATGTCGCCGCGGCTGTTACAGCCTGCAGAAAGGCGCTTAAAAACGAGAATGATGAAGCTCTGCGTGATCAGCTTCGCGGCGTGTTCTCACGCTCGGGCTTTACAAGCGGTTACCTGACGGGTGAGCTTGGCAGAGGTATGTTCGGCATCCGCCGCAAGGATGACGTGCAGGCGGCACAGCCCGTGCTCAAGGAGCTGGCAAGGCTTTACGAAAAAGAGACGGCGCGCGTCGGTGTTGATTTTATGTTCTGCGCATACGAGGGCGAAACGGCAAGCCTCTCTGCCAAAGCGGCAGGCAAGAGCACTTTTGTGCTCGGTGAGGTTGAGGCACAGCCTGCTCAGAACGTGCCGCTGACACACGAAAAGATAAGCCAGCAGCTCGAAAAATGCGGCGGCACACCCTTCTTTGTCAGCAGTATGGAGATTGATATTGACGATAATATCAGCCTTCCTCTTTCGTCAATCAATGCCCTTCGCAGAGCCGCTTTTGATAATCTTTACGAAGAGTTAAAAAGCCCTTACATTCACGCTTTCGGGGCTGTTAATGTGGAAAACTGTGTGAAAAAAGTGAAAAACCCCGTGTTTTTCGCACGTTTTTCCAAGCTTGAACAGGCAAAAGTGGTTTGGGAAAATGTGGAAAAAGTTATCCTGCCGCTCTCTCAAGCACAGAAATCTGCAGAGAAAAACGCTGAAAAAACGGTTGCCGAATTACCGAGAGTATTTTTTGGTAAAGAGGATGCGGTGCTGCAAAAATTGCTTGCCCTGAAACAGCTCGGTGTGACTTGGGCGGCTTGCTCAACGCTCGATGCGGTTTACCTTGCAAAGCAGGCAGGGATGAAGATAATGCTCAGCCTTGGCAGTAACGTTTTTAACTCTATGAGCGCTGTGCAGGCAGAGGAACTGGGCGCTCAAAAAATTGTGCTTTCGCCTGAGCTTACGCTGATGCAGGCATCAAAAATTGGCGGCAAAAGCGAAAAAGGTCTTGTGGTTTACGGTAAATTGCCGCTTATGATAACACGCAACTGTCCCATTAAAAACGGTGCGGATTGTGCCGCTTGCGGCGGCAAACGTTGCCTGACCGACAGACTCGGTGTTGAATTCCCCGTAGTCTGCGGCGATGGATATTCGCAGGTGCTCAATTCCAGACCGATATATATGGCAGACAGACTAGGTGAAACCGACTTTGTCGATTTCAATCTGCTCTGGTTTACCGATGAAAGTGCCGAGGAGTGCAGGAGCGTAATGGAGAAGTATATTACCCGTGCGTCTGCCCCCGATGTTAAGGATTTCACACGCGGCCTTTATTACAGAGGCGTTGAATAAGCCTTGTTTTTAAAGACGGTATATGGTAAAATAAACCCGGATTGTGATAAGACAATGAATTGCAAAACGCAATATTAATTTATCTTGAGGTATCGGAACATAAAGGCAGAGAATGAAGCTTTTCTCGGTGCCTCAACGTACAATAGCAAATCAACT
>JAFOBC010000120.1 GCA_017382015.1 Clostridia bacterium | reverse complement strand
TTATGAGCGGTTTGTAGAAGGGAAGTGGGTTGCCGCAGAGGGTCTTGTCTATCCGTTTTTCAGTGCCGAAAGGCATATCTGTCCTGTGCCGCAGGGTGATTTCGAATGCTGGTACATCTCCTGCGACTACGGCACGGTAAACCCAAGTTCGTTCGGACTTTGGGGGTTGCTTGACGGAGTGTGGTACAGAGTGGCGGAGTATTATCACGATTCGCGCGCACTTGGTGTACAACGCACCGATGAAGAACATTATTCCGCACTTGAAGAGCTTGCAGGCGGCAGAGATATAAGTGCGGTTGCGGTAGACCCTTCGGCCGCAAGCTTTATTGAATGCATCCGTCGCCACGGCAGATTCAAGGCTATTCACGCAAAAAACGATGTCACAGACGATATACGCAAGGTTTCCGAAGCACTTAAATCGGAAAAAATCAAAATTTGCACACCGTGCCGTGACATTGTGCGTGAATTTTCACTCTACCGTTGGGAAAACAACTGCGTCAAGGATACACCGTGCAAGACAAATGATCACGCAATGGACGATATGCGTTACTTTGTTACAACGCTGATGAGCAGCGGCGATTGCTCGTTTTTTGCCATTGCAACAGAAAGGAAGGAGTAAATGAAAAAGAAGAAAAAGGCTGACACCTCACCTGAAGTTTGCTCTGTACAGACGGGTAACGTATCAAATCCGTTTTCGGTGTTTGAAGCCTCTGCACTCGGCAGACACGATTTGCAGCTTTACGGTGCTCTGCGTGATGCCGTGCCGATAATCGATGCGGCAATCACAAAGCTTGTGCGTCTGACGGGCGGATTTGACGTTATGTGTACCGATGCAAAATCGCAGGCATATATGGACAGATTTGTGTCAGGTATATGCGTAAACGGTAACAGCACGGGACTCGAATCGTTTGTATCGGGTTACTTTGAGCAGCTTCTGACCTACGGTACGGCAATAGGCGAGGTTGTGACAGACTGTAACGGTACACCGTGTGCACTGTTTAATGCACCGCTCGAAAATATTGAGCTTCGCCGCAACGAAAACGGATTGAATATTGATATATATTCACTTGCTTCGGGTAAGCCTGAAAAAATTGCATACCCTGAGCTTACCGTAATGAGTGTGCTCAATCCCGAAGCCGGTGCTCTTACAGGTAACTCGTTGCTCAAGGGTCTGCCCTTTGTTTCATCGGTGCTTATGAAGATTTTTCGCACTGTGGGTAACAACTGGGAGCGACTTGGCAATGTCCGTTTTGCCGTTACATATAAGCCGCAGAACGATACGCTCGACCGTGCTTATGCAAAGGAGAGGGCGATGCAGGTTGCCGAAGAATGGAGCAGTGCTATGAGCAGCGGCAGCGTGAAGGACTTTGTAGCTGTAGGCGATGTGCAGATTAAGGTTATCGGTGCCGAAGCACAGCTGCCTGACAGCGAAGTGTCCGTGCGTCAGCTGCTTGAACAGATTGTTGCAAAGACGGGTTTGCCTCCGTTTTTGCTCGGACTTTCCTGGTCGAGCACGGAGCGTATGTCGTCACAGCAGGCGGATGCTCTGACAAGTGAGCTTGAGTCCTACCGAAGAATTCTTACACCTGCAATAGTTAAGGTTTGTGATATCGCACTCAGGCTTATGGGGCTTCCGGGTGAAGTAAACGTCATCTGGGATGAAATAATGCTTCAGGATATGGTTGAAGCCTCCCGTGCTGAGCTTTATTCGGCTCAGGCACAGAAACTTATTAACTAAAGCAACTGCGAATAAAATCGGGTTGTGATTATCAGCGAGATAGTTTTTTGTCAGAATATTCAAAAAACGCAGGTAATACTTTGTGTATTGCCGAGTATTTTTGGAGCAATACGGCTGAAAAAGCGCACAGAAGATTTGTGCTTTAAATTTTCACAGTTACACCAAAAAAAGTTAGCTCCCGT
>JAFOBC010000119.1 GCA_017382015.1 Clostridia bacterium | reverse complement strand
GCTTTGATTGGTCCAGTAGGTTGGACTTGGCCACTGATGCTCTGTGCCAACTGCCCAGAATACTTTCTCCTCACCGTAACGTGTATATTCGTTGGTTGTGCCGTTTACAACGGTTGTGTGGAAGGATGTGCCCTGAACACCGCCGTAAAGAGCCATAATACCGGAAACACCGCGTGAAGCAAAGATATTGTTATCCATAGTCAGCGTTGTTTTAACGAAGATACGGGTATTTCTGGAGATAAGTGATCTACTTCTACGTGTACGGTGTATCCACATACCCTCTTTATTCGGAACACCCTTTACATAGGAAGCGGCATACTGGGTATATGTATCGTTCTTGCCGTCCTGATTAAGGTCCTGCGGAAGTGTATATGAAAGTTTATAATAAATACTGCCGCCTGCTGATGCAGAACCGCTGGAAACAGTATACTCATAATGCGTGCTGTTGCCGTTGCCAGAAGCGGGTGAAAGCGTAACAGCAGAGTTAACGTTATCGTTACTTGCGTTAACAACTACACAGCTTACGTTTGTTGCGCCCGAGGGAACATCAAACTTGATTGTACGGTCTGTGTAGGGAGCAGCAGTCTGGATTGCTGAGCCGCTTACATAAATGATGGGCGGAATATCAATTGATGCAAACTGGCTCTTGCCCTGAAGAAGGAGGCTGTTGTCCGGCTTACCCTTGTTGGAGTTAAGCAGGGCTGCAATAGCGTTATTAAGGGCTGTATTGAAGTTGTTGATATCTGTCTGCGTTGTCTGTGTCTGTGCGTAGCAGGTAAGAGCATTCTGGTAAGCAGACATATAAGCGTCCCACATCTGCTGTGTAGCATTGGGGTAATCGCTCTGTTTACGGGGGTTCATGAGTTCAGCCATTGTGAGCTCACGAAGTGCACCCTTATCGTAAGTGTGGAAGTTGAGGTAGTAGGGAGCTACCGCATAAAGAAGGATACGGTAACCGCCGTCGGAGCTACCCTTATTACGCACACCTGTGAACATTGTCATATCCTTGCCGTTGAGGGCAAGTGCAGCTTCCTTACTGTCAACAACAAGGGGATAACCCTTGTACTGACCTGCCATGTTACCGAGCTTATTGTCGGGCAGGAGGTTGCCGTTCTGGTGTGTTGTGCCGAGGCCGTAAAGACTCTGCTCGTGAGCAAACGTCTCATAGAAGAAGATTTTAGCTTCGTCGATTGTACCGCCGCTACCTGTTGAGTCGTTTTCTGCGCTGATAGCTGCGTTATAGCTATCGTATCTTACGTTTCTGTCCCAGTCGATGGTTGCACCGGAGGGCACGAAATCCTGATCGCCGGCATAGAAACCGATACCTGAAATGTACTCTACAAAGCCACGGTCAAGGTCCTTCTGAACCCAGAAGTCGATGCTGACGCCTGTGTCGAGTCTGCTGTCGGTTGCGGAAACCTTCGGCAGAGCAGAAGCATCAAGGTAGATATCAGTTCTGGGAGAAGCGTAAATAGCACGCTGTGAAACAAGACCGCCTGTAACTTCAGTACGGCTGGGGCTGAAGCGGAACATGCTGAAGCGTGTGTCGCCCGCCTTGTTGTACCATGACTGGTCAACGTCGGAAATCATAAGAGAGTAGTTGTAGTATGTGTTGGAGTTGAAATCGCCGCTGTTCTGCGATGTTTCACGTGATACGCTGTATGCACCGGGGCCGGAAAGTGTACCGATATAAGCAAGGTCAACATAGTGCTTGGAGTTGTTGCTCTCACGATAGCCACGGAACCAGTCGTTATAACCTGCAGGCTGCTTGATATTCTCAACAACTGTGCTGTTACGGATTTCGTACTGAACACCGGCAACTTTATACCATACGGTGTAGTTGATATATTCGCCCGCTGTAAGCACGCTCTCGCCCTTGATGGCATACTTATAGAGCACACCCTCACTTGTGGTCTCTGTACCGAGGTTAGTAAGGGTTGCCTGAGCGTTACCCGTTGTTCTGTGTGCGCTGAACGTAACATCCGTTGCACCCGACGGCAGGCAGTAGCTGACCGCAAGATCCTGATCATAAGGCGTTTTGGTCTTATAATCGAGAAGCTGAGTCTGAACAACGTTACCGAACTCCTGCTTTGCACGAACGTCAGCAAGGTTCTCAGCTGAACCGATATAAACAGTCTTGGGAACAGAAAGTGTGTTTACAAGCTGAACACCGTCGCCGTTGATAGCCTCAATACGGTCGGATGTAACGTCTGCACTGACGGTAACAGAGAGCTGTGAATAGCTCTTTACCTCTGAAATAACATCAACATCACCTGTTGCGTCGTTAAGTGTGAACTCGAAGTAACGACCCTTGGGGTTCTGGTCGGTGTTGTAATTTTCCTGTGTAAGGGCACCACCCATATAGAAGTGGAAGCCGTTATCGTCAACAACGTCGAAGTAGTTATCGTGGTCGTGACCGAATGTCATACCAAGGCAGTTGCCGGGCTGAAGGAGCGCATTGTAGAGCGCAGCCGTGCTACCCGCACCAAGCCATGTCGGGCAGGGACCTTCGTTCATCGCACCGCTGGGATTGTTGGCAGGGTCAAGACGTACATATGCCCAGTTGTTTACAAGGTGCGTATATCTGCTGGGCACGGGAACACCATTAGAAGCATCTGCCTGAATAAGAGCACCCGTAGTGTAGATTTCCTGCAGGATAACGTGCTGTGAAGCAAAGGCCGGAACATATGCCGAGGGCTGACCGGTTACCTGTGCCTTGTAGCTGTACTGGCTGCCTGCAAGGGTATTGTTCATGTTGGTGTACCACTGAACAATCTGGTTGTAAGCAGTCTCGTTATCTCCACCGGGACGGAGGTAACCTTCATCTTCGTCACCCTTTGAGTTGAAGATAGCAAAGTTAAGCGCAACAGCTTTGTTTGTTGAGCTTGCGCTTACGGTAACGTTACCTGCACCGGGAGCACCGTCAAGGTCGATGGTGCTGAAGTTGTTATCCCAATCGACAAAGTATGAATATCTGTCCATCTGGTATTCCCACTGGTGGTTGAGTGAGCCGAAATTATACTCATGGTTACCGGGTGTTGCGATAACCTTACAGGTGGATTTCATGTACGGAGAGAACGAGTTGTAAACTCTGTTGACTGCACTCTCCCACTGTGCCTTTGTAGAGCTGCTGCCGCCCTGAGTCTGGTCACCTGTAAGCAGGATAACGTCAGGGTTGTAGCGCTGCATAAGCAAGCGGATAGTCTCTCTCGTACGCTCACTGATAGAGCCGCCGCTGACCGACGTCTGAATATCGGGCAACTGAAGCACTTTGAGCTTACGTGTTGTGTCGTCGAAATGAATGCCGAAATCTGTCTTCTGCTGATTCTGCAGATTTGCACTCGCCTCAAAGCCTGTCATAGCAAAGAATGATGCAATCATCGATACTACAAGCAGCAATGAGAGAATTTTCTTCGTTATTCTCATAATCGAATTTCCTCCTTGAGAATAGTTTGGAATTTTGCAATCCGTAAGGACTGCGTACCCACTCTGACCGAATGGGGGTGTCGGGTAACACCCCGACAAAGGGGTTGCGTTTTCCGGTAATTGAAATCGCAGGGACGGTAAATGCGGCAAAGCGCCGCAAAATGTGTTTTGCTATCTGCACCGCAAGGGTGCGAGTAGGGGACACGTCCCCCGCTCCGATTGAAAATTCGTCCGCTCGGGACGGGAGACCCATCCCCTACGAGAAACTCCGCCGCTGCCGCCACCGGAAAAAAACAGCCGCAGCGCCCTTGCCGGCCTGACCGCCGACAAACCGCACCGTGTGCAGCGAAGCTTTTTGCCTTGCATATGCTCGTCACAACCCGCCGTCTGACCCTCGTCAGGCTGTTTTGCACCCGTGAAACCCCAACGCGCCGCCTTGCCTCGCTCCGCGGCAAACCGTCGGAAATTCGGCAAAATCAACATATTGTGTATCAAGGCTTCACAACATACAAGACATAGTTATATATATATTGATACGCTCCTACTATACCAATTTTTGCAATTCGTGTCAACATTTACGGCACATTTTTCCGCATAACCCCCTCAACTTTGTGCATCCTGACGAAATATCACCCTGCGTTACTGTAAGCAATGCACAAAGCCACACTCTGCGCCGTCTCAAAGGCAGATTCCGCACCATCGCCACAAGCTGAGCACGACGCCGATTTTCGTTGATACAGAGCCGTTTTTAGCAAACAGATTTCCCAAATCACCACCGATTTTTTCGCACAAAACTCCGCCGATTTATCCCTCGCCTGCCCTTCACTTTTCCGCACGTTTTCTGCCGCTTTTTCGGGCAAATTTTTTCATCTTTTGCGCCGCATTTTCCGCCCTGACGATCACCTGTTTCAGCGGCGATTTTCACCCCGAAAAAAGTCCTTTTTCGGCACATTTTTGCGCCAAAATCCGCATTTTTTACCGCAAATTTCAGCGTGAAAAACTCAATTATTTACAAATTGTTTACAATTTAATTCTAATACAGCATATTATTTTGCTGTTTGCGCACAATTTTTTGGCAATTTTTGTTTACAACGCGCATACCGTAATGTATAATAATATGGATTTATTAACATTGATACGGAGGTTTTTCCGATGCCTAAACGCAGTGATTATATCTCTTGGGACGAGTATTTTATGGGTATTGCGATGCTCTCGGCAAAGCGCAGCAAAGACCCCAACACGCAGGTAGGCGCCTGCATCGTAAACCAGAGCAACAAGATTATGTCCGTCGGCTACAACGGTTTCCCCCTCGGCTGCAGCGACGAGGAATTCCCCTGGGAACGCTCGGGTGACAACTACGACACAAAGTACCCCTACGTCTGCCACGCTGAGCTCAACGCAATCCTCAACAACGCAGGCGGCAACCTCAAGGGCTGTAAAATTTATGTCGCCCTCTTCCCCTGCAACGAGTGCGCCAAGGCAATAATCCAATGCGGCATCAGCGAGGTTATCTACCTCTCCGACAAATATGCCGACACCTGGGGCACACGCGCCTCCAAGCGTATGCTCACAGCTGCAGGCGTCAAGCTGACCAAAATCAAACTCGACCACGACGAGGTAGTTATCAACTTTAAGGAAGAGCTTGTCTGATGCTCGAAAAAACCAACTATAAACACAACAAAGCCGTAGGCGAACCGTATGCCGTAATCAACGGTCACCTGCGCTCCAACGTCTCAAAAATGCGATTTGGTCTGAGGAATTTCGCCGCCGCGGGCAGCGGAATTGTTGCGGTATACAACCTGATGATTCTGCTGAACAGGCCTGCGCTCATCGCTGACATCGCGCGTGAGCTCTACATCAAGGCAAAAACTCCGCTTGGCATTTTCGGCGTGCATCCCCTGCGCGTATTCCGCTATTTTTCCACACACTATCTGCCCGTAAATCTCGACCGTGATCCGCGCAGCTTCTGCAAAAGATTTGAGCCGGGTTTCTGCGGAATCGTTTTCCGCTGGACAGGCAGGCGTTTCTTTTCACCAATCCACGCCTACGCAGTTGAAAACTACAAGGGCACGATTTACCTCTACAACCGAACCCCCCGCACCGCACGCCGCTACGAATACGAAACGGTCAGCGCCGCGGCTGACCCAAAAAGCTTCATCGTAGGCTACTACATCAACCGCGACGAGTTTGACAGATAAGCAAACAAAAAGCAGGACAGAGATTCGCTCTCTGCCCTGCTGATTTTTTTGTATTTATTTATCGAGTTTCTTTGCCAGACGAAGCGCAAAGCCCTGCGCGGCAGGCATCGGATCAAACCTGTGCGAATAATTACCGATACCCATAGTATCACCTTGAGCAAAATCAACCTCACCGTTGCGCCTGGTAACGCTCATAAGGTAAGCCAGGCACTTTTCTGCCTCCTCGCGGTAGCCCATACGGCACAGCAAGCCGCCTATCATCGCAGTTGCCGAAGAATCGTGCCGCGACGAATACACACCAAGCAACGCGCTGAAACTGCCATCATCATTCTGATGATGAAGCACCGCTTTTATCAGCTGTTCCGCTCTTTCTTTCAGAACCGCCGCATACTCATCCTTGCCGTCAAGCAGACCTATACACTCATCAAGCGCAAGCGCAAGCCAGCCGCAACCTCTGCCCCAGCCGTAAACACCAAGCGGCATTCCGCTGTCGGGATTAAAACAATGTACGGGAAGATCAGTTTTTTCGTGTATACCGAACTCATAGAATTCG
This sequence comes from Clostridia bacterium, assembly GCA_017382015.1. GTDB lineage: Bacteria > Bacillota > Clostridia > Oscillospirales > Acutalibacteraceae > UBA8612. The sequence continues at coordinate 716 of JAFOBC010000119.1, read as the reverse complement.
TCAAACTGACGTTTTGCAAGCTCAAACATTTCGGGTGCACCGTAAAGCTGATGGTATTTTATCAAAAACGGGCACACCATACCAAGCGTATCTACAAAATGCTCCCCGGTCTGAAGTGTGTACGGCAAAGCTTTGTCGCCTGCGGCAGCCGTTACCTTTGCAACGAAATCCGCCATTATGGCCTGCAGCTTTCCGTCATCCTCAAGACCTGCCTCGAGCATCGAATAAAAGAACATTGCCGCACCTGTATTGTAGCACCTGTTGCTCCAATCTTCCTTATCAAGAAAGGCGTATGCCGCGGCTATCGCCTCGTTGTCATCGCTCTGTGCTGAAAGGAGCGCAGCAACCTGCCACGTATTAAAATAGAAGTTGAAATACTCACCTTTGAGCTTGGGCACAAGCGTATAATGCTCACGATCCGTTACGGGAACGGGCGGCATTTTTTTAATTGTTTTCAGCGCAATTTTTTTAACAGAATCACGCCACACGTTTTTGTCGGTGTATCTTCCGATGTGAATACGCTTGAACCATCTCAAAAAAATCGGCACGATATCTGCCGCAAAAAAGCACAGACAAACTATCAATAAAAAGCTGACAAAAATCAGCAGAATTTCAATCATTTTTTCTCACCCAAAAGCGCATAAAATTTTTCGATTTCTTCTTCGTTTCCGTGCTTCATTTTTTTGAGATTTTCACTGAGAGTTTCTGCAAGATTT
>JAFOBC010000118.1 GCA_017382015.1 Clostridia bacterium | reverse complement strand
GGGGCTTTCAACGTATGTATCGAGCGGCATAAGCTTGAGCACTGCATCAAGCACGTCGGGCACACCGTGTCCGTCAAGCCTTACAAGGCGCTGTGCAACGCTTGCTGCGGGGAAGTTACCGTCGCCGATTACGATTTCGTCGCCGTGTCCCATTTCCATAAGGATTTTGAGAAGTTCGGGTGAAATGATGGGTGAAATGTTTTTAAGCATATTTTTAAACCTCCATGGTTAATTAAACTGAATAAAGTGCGTACATATCTGCATACATATCGCTTTTTTCTATGAGCTCGTCGTGGCTGCCCTGCTCGGCAATGCCGTCTTCTGTGAGCACAAGTATGTGGTCAGCATTGCGTATTGTTGTAAGGCGGTGCGCAATTGTGAGCGTTGTTCGGCCCTTTGCAAGCCTTTCGAGTGACTGCTGAACAAGTTTTTCGCTCTCGTTATCTAGTGCGCTTGTTGCTTCGTCCAGAATCAGTATTTCAGGGTTTTTGAGGAATACTCGTGCGATTGAAATTCTTTGCTTCTGTCCGCCGGAGAGCTTTACGCCTCTTTCGCCGACGTATGTATCGTATCCGTTGGGGAGCTGAGTGATAAACTCGTGTGCACCTGCATCCTTTGCCGCTGTGATTATGTCTTCGTCGCCGGCGCCTGGTCTGCCGTAGGCAATGTTTTCTTTTACTGTGCCCGAGAACATATAAACGTCCTGCTGAACAACGCCGATGTGTGAGCGCAGTGACCTGAGCGTGAAACTGCGTATATCCTTGCCGTCTATGGTAACATTGCCTTCGTCAACCTCATAAAAGCGTGGGATAAGGTTGCACAGCGTTGTTTTGCCGCCACCTGACGGGCCGACAACCGCAACGCTTTCACCTGCTTTAACGGTGAAGTTTATGCCGGTGAGTACGTTAGTGTCCGTTCCTTTGTATGCAAAGCTTACGTTGTTGAATGCAATCTCGCCTTCGACGTCCGTAAGTTCTGTTGCGTTTTCGCTGTCCTTAATTTCGCTCAGCTCCGATACGATTTCGTCGAATCGCTCGATACCTGTCATACCTCTTGAGAACTGCTCGCTGAATTCAACGATTCTGCGAATTGTGCCCATAAGGGTTGAAACCATAAGCGTGTATGCTGTGAGGTCTGCAGCTGTAATCCTGCCTGCGCTGATGAAAAGCGCGCCGCCTGCGATAACCAAGATGTACATTATGCCGTCAAAAAGTCTGACGGTTGTGTGAAAGCGTGCCATATATTTGTATGACAGCCTTTTTATTTTGAGGAAAAGGTTTGAACCTTTGTCGAATTTTTCTTTTTCGATAGGCTCGTTAGCGTATGACTGCACAACTCTTATGCCCAGCAGGCTGTCTTCTGTGATGGCGTTGATTTCGCCTATCTGGTGGCGTGAATCCTTGAAGGTTTCGCGCATTTTTGTTCTGTTACGCTTTGTGAGGAAAAGTATGAGCGGAAACATTGCAAAAATAAGAAGAGTGAACCATATATCCATTTTTGCAAAGATTATGAAACAGCCGATTATTTTGATTACCGCAATCAGAACTTCCTCAGGCATAGGGTGGGCAAATTCCGTAACGTCAAAAAGGTCACTTGTAAGTCTGGACATAAGCTGTCCGACTTTGGTGTTGTCATAGAAAGAGAAAGAGAGACCCTGAAGGTGAGAGAAAAGGTCGTTTCTCATCTCTGTTTCAATTTTGGATCCCATAACGTGACCGCCGCAGGCCATATAGTAGTTGGCGCCTGCGTCAACTATGCGCAGGAATATGTAGAAGCCTGCTACCTGAAGAATCAGCTTGACTGTCAGATCGGCAGGGTTGTTCATCGCTGTGTCTGTAATCATACGCACAATCAGCGGCAGTGCAAGCTCGCATACCGTTGTCAGAGATGCGCAGAAAAGATCAAGCGCAATTTCACCCTTATGTCGTGTGAGGTAGGGGAGAAAAGTTTTGAACAGCCGAATATTCTTTTTTCTGTTATCCTTTTTTGCGGTTGCTTTTGTTTTCATCAAATCACACTTCTGTTTGTAGTATAGGTTATTAATACATATATTATAATTAATATTTAGAACTTTGCAAATAGTTTTTTGTTAAATTATTGATATTTTTGATAAATTAATATAAAATGAGCTTGTAAGTAAAGAGAAAGGAAAGCTTTTTTATGAAACCCCTTATTTCTCCGTCAATTCTGGCTTCCGATTTTTCACGTTTGGGCGAAGAATCACAGCGTATGCAGGCTGCAGGTGCAGATTGGCTTCATATCGACGTTATGGACGGACATTTTGTTCCGAATATCACACTCGGCGCACCGATTGTAAAATCACTTCGCAAAAGATGCGAGCTTGTTTTTGATGTTCACCTTATGATAAGTGAACCGCTTAAGTATGTTGCTGACTTTGCCGCAGCAGGTGCGGATATCATAACCTTCCACGTAGAGTGCGATAACGATATTGACGAGGTTATTGATAAAATTCACAGCCTCGGTTGCAAGGCAGGTGTTGCTTTAAAGCCGGGTACAGATGCTTCTGCGGTGCTTCCCTACCTCAAAAAGCTCGAAATGGTGCTTGTTATGACGGTTGAGCCGGGCTTCGGCGGTCAGTCATTTATGCACGAAACTATGCCTAAACTCAAGCAAATTCGCGAAAAGTGTAAAGCAGAAAACCTTGACATTTATCTCCAGGTTGACGGCGGTATTGCTGAAAAAACCGTTTCTGTTGCCGCTGAAAACGGAGCAGATGTCTTTGTAGCAGGCAGCGCTGTGTTCGGTTCTGAGGACCCAAAGGCGGCTGTTTCGATGCTCAGAGACCTTGCAAATAAGCATTATTGTTGAAAATTTAT
>JAFOBC010000117.1 GCA_017382015.1 Clostridia bacterium | reverse complement strand
ATCACATAATCGGTCCGGCTGTCCATAACCGATTTTGCCTGCTCGGGTGATATCTGCTCATAGCTGTTATTCATCTGTGTCTGCCCCTCATCTGTGTTATTGCCGCCGCAGGATACAAGCACAACTGTCGCCAGACAAAGCACCGCACCACACAGCAACCTGAATAATTTTTTCATATCGGTAACTCTCCGTAAAAAAACTGTGAGAGTATTATACCACCCTACAGATAATAATTTCAACCCTTGAGTTGTGAATTAAGCTTCTTGCTGGTTGCCTTTACAGAAAAATAGACAATTGCCCATATTGCAAAAAACAGCACCGCAAAAACAGCAGTAAAAATAACCAAAACCATCGGCTCAAACGGAATCCACGAATTCACAACGTAGCATACGGAATACGCTGCATAAAGCGTTGAAAAATGGCAGAGTAAGGATTTAACCGTGCTCCAATGCTCAATCTGATTAAATACGGTAACACCCGCCTGAACAAAAGCAAGCAGATAAGATGAAACCGTTGCAAGCAAAATCTGCAATGCGTTAAGGCAAAAATCATCATTCCCGAATGAAATACACATAAAAACGATTGCAACTACAATCGGGCCGAAGCCACCAAAAATAAGACCCCTGTGCAAAAAACTTTTAACGTACTGATTCATAATAACAAACCCAACCTTTCTTTAACACTTTTAAGCTGACGCCTCGAAACATAATCCGTATATCCGTTTTTAAAATTAACACGCATTGTGCCTGATACAGATGCATCAAACCTATCAATCTTTCCGATATTTGCAATACACGACTGATTGATTTTTACAAAGGCTTTATCGGCAATTTTCTCCAGCTGATAAAGCCGCTGTTTCATCTCAAATTTTTCTGTTTCGGTAACTGCATAAACCTTGTTACTTTCAACAGTAAAGCAGTAAACATCATTCAGATAAAGTCTGACAGCCGTTTTACCGCTATAACCTGTCAACTGAGTCTCTTCCGAAACAAGCTGCTCGACCGATTCAACCAACTCGTTCCTTTCGTGAGCATATACAATCACCTCTTCTTCACGGTTACGGTCAATGAATAAACTGAATTTCATAACATCCCTCCCTGCATTTTTATAATAAATCGCACCAACAAAAAAATCAACACAACTCAAGCGTTCGGTCACCTGACCCCATTAAGCGGCAAAAAGGCAGCCTGCCTTGCAGACTGCCTTTTATTACAGTATATATAAGCCCAATCGCCAGCCAGCTTGTAAAGCTTGTAAACTTTACAAAATCGCTGAATCTGTATTTTTTGTAGTAATCAATCTTCGCTCTACACAAAAATCAAGCCGTGAAAATCCCATAAAATCAAGGGAAATTGCCAAAACCGCTATCCTGGCGCTCTGTTTTCACAGCCTGCCGATTGCAACATCACGATACCGTCACTTTTGTAAAGCGTTTTCACTTTACATATCTGTTCTTATTTTTCATCCTGCGGATAGACGATGCCAACCATTTTTCTGATGCTGTCCATCTGCGCTGTGATATAAAGTGTCTGCTCCGCTGTATTCACAGGGCTTTGCGTCAACCCCTTTTTGATACATTTGCAAAAGTGATCAATCTGCTCTTCAAAGCCGTTGCCTGCATATGGAACTGACAGCGTTTTTTTACTGCCGTCATTGAAAAACAGCTCAATCTCCTGCGGCGCATAGAAGCGAGGCAAACGGGCATAGCCCTTTGT
>JAFOBC010000116.1 GCA_017382015.1 Clostridia bacterium | reverse complement strand
TATGCAATCGGTTCAGGCGGACTTATGGGTCAGGGTCTGGGTGAATCCAAAATGAAGCATCTTTATGTTTCTGAGTCTCAGAGTGACTTTATTTTCTCAATTGTTTGCGAAGAACTCGGCTTTGTAGGCGCTGCTTTTATCCTTGTGCTTTTCGGTATGCTTATTTACCGTGGTTACAAGATCGGTATGAAGTGCCGCTCCAAGTTTGGTATGCTTCTTGTTGTCGGCATTATGGTTCAGATCGGACTTCAGACAGTTCTGAATGTTTTTGTCGTAACGGATTTCTTTCCGAATACCGGTATAAGCCTTCCGTTTTTCAGTGCGGGCGGTACGTCGCTGATTTTCCTGTTGGCAGAAATGGGAATGGTGCTGTCTGTTTCGAGACAAACGAATATGATTAAGGAATAGGTGAGTTTATGCTTAACGGAAAAAATATCGTCTTTGCCGCAGGCGGCACAGGTGGACACATTAACCCTGCCCTTGCTGTTGCCGGTGAAATACGCAAGCTGTATCCGCAGGCGAATATCCTTTTTATCGGTACGGCTGAAAAAATGGAGGCAAGGCTTGTTCCTGCTGCCGGCTTTGATTTCAAAACAATACAGATAAGCGGCTTCAACCGTGTTCTTAACCTCAACGGTATCAAGCAGAATATAAAAACTCTGACATATCTTCTCAAATCCTCCTCTCAGGCTAAGAAGATAATCAGGGATTTCGGCGCGGATGTTGTTATAGGCTTCGGCGGTTATGTCAGCGGTCCTGTTGTGCGTGCGGCAGCTAAACTGGGCATACCTACTGCTATTCACGAGCAGAACGCTTTCCCCGGTGTTACTAACAAAACGCTTGCAAAGATGGTTGATGCCGTTATGCTTACAGAGGGCAGTGTCGCTCAGTATATGCAGCCGAAGAATGAACCTGTGGTAACAGGTCTTCCCGTAAGAGGCGAGCTGCTCGAAACCGACAGAGACGTTGCGCGTGCTGAACTCGGGCTTGATGATAAGCCGTTTATTCTTTCAATGGGCGGCAGTCTCGGTGCTAAGGCTATTAACGATTCTATGCTTGAGGTTATTGCAAACCGCACGCAGAAAAATGACTGTGTGTTTATGCACGCAACCGGCAAGGATTGTAAGGATTTTCCCGAGAGACTCGCTCAGAAAGGCGTAGACCTCAATAATAAAAACATTATTATCCGTGACTATATTGACGATATGCACCGTTGCCTTGCTGCGGCGGATCTCGTTATCTGCCGTGCAGGTGCAAGTTCGCTTTGCGAATTTCAGGTTATGGGTAAGCCGTCAATACTTATTCCTTATCCCTTTGCAACGGAAAATCATCAGTATCACAATGCAAAGGCACTTGCTGACAAGGGTGCGGCGATACTGATTGAAGAGAAGAATCTTACATCTGCTGTTCTTATGCAGCATATCGATACTTTGCTTGAAAGCCCCGGTAAACTTACACAGATGGGCAGAGCCGCAAGGCAGATGGCTGTTACCGATGCTACTTCAAGAATTGTCAAGGTTATCGAAGGTATTGTAAAGTAACCGCGTTGCACCTCATCGCATAATATGGCTTATGTCATTATGCTTTTGTGAGGTGCGGGAATGGCACGCTTTATAGTAGAAGGAAGTTGTAATAAACTCAGCGGCAAGCTGACGGTTCAAGGCTCTAAAAACGGCGCCTTGCCTTTGCTTTCAGCGTCCGTACTTGTTGCGGGGGAGAGCGTTTTTACAGGGTGTCCGAAGCTGACTGATATCAGAGCGGCTGAAAATATACTTACATATCTCGGTTGCCGTGTTAATGAAAATGCATCTGCGATATGTGTCGATTCAACGGATGCGTACCGATACGCCATCCCCGATGGGCTGATGCGTGAAATGCGCTCGTCTATCGTGTTCCTCGGAGCTTTGCTCGGTCGATTCGGCAGAGCAGAGCTTACTGCGCCGGGCGGATGCGAAATAGGCCTCAGACCGATTGATCTCCACCTGGAGGCAATGCGCGCTCTGGGTGCTGTTATTGACGAAACGGGGGGCAGGCTTGTTTGCTCTTGTCCGAACGGCTTGAAGGGTGCGAGAATATCGCTTTCTTTTCCGAGCGTAGGTGCGACAGAGAATATTTTGCTTGCAGCCTGCACGGCTAACGGCGATACGCTTGTGATAAACGCCGCAAGAGAGCCGGAGGTAGCTGAACTTGCGGAATATCTTAACAGTTGCGGCGCTAAAATTTTCGGCGCAGGTGAGAGTGTAATACGCATTGAGGGCGTAAAACGTTTGAATGCATCATGCCACACGGTATGGCAGGACAGAATTGCTGCGGTCACCTATATGTCTGCCGCGGCTGTTACCGGCGGAGATTTGTGGCTCGATATGAAACGCACGGAGCTTTTGCTTCCGGTTGTTGAGCCTTTTGAGAAAATGGGATGTACGGTTGATTTGCGCCCGGACGCAGTCAGATTTAAAGGCGCAGACAGACTTGATAAATTCGGAATGGTAAGAACTTTGCCTTTTCCGGGATTCCCTACGGACTCTCAGGCTGATTTTGCCGTGATGGCAAGTGTGGCCCGAGGAACCAGTACTATTGTTGAAAATATATTTGAAAACAGATTCAAATATGTATGCGAGCTGAGAAGAATGGGTGCTCAGATTCGTACGGAAAACCGAATTGCCATAATTGAAGGAGTAAGCAGGCTGTCGGGTGCTGAGGTAACTTCGCCTGACCTGCGCGGCGGAAGCGCACTTGTCGTAGCGGCACTGTGCTCGGATTCGGTTACTGTTGTCGATGATATTTATCACATCGACAGGGGTTATGAAAATTTTGAGAAACAACTTGAAAATCTGGGTGTGAAAATCAAGAGAGAGGAGTAAATATGAGCGATAAAAACGATAAGTTTATAATCGGTGATAATACCGACGGATACAGAAGAAGTACGCCTGATTATGATCTGGATCTTTTTTCAGACCGTAAGCGAAACGTGCCTAAGGAGCCTGAGTCTGCTCAGAGCGGTAAGGATCAGCAG
>JAFOBC010000115.1 GCA_017382015.1 Clostridia bacterium | reverse complement strand
GACCTCATCGTATTCGGCGTTTCAAACGATATGACAGGCTATATGGTGCCCACAAACAACGCCGTTCTTCACCCGACACAGGCTTATCTTTCAAGCTACAGAGATAATCTTGACCGTAACCACTATCACGAAACAAACGGTCTGAGCGTTGAGATTACACACGTTATCGCAAAGGTATTCAAAGATATAATTGACCGCACAGAAAAATAAAGAGGGGAAACAGGAAAAATGAAGAAAATCACGCTCAAATTGATTTCTGTGCTCCTCGCTGTGGTGCTGCTCTTTGTAGCTATGCCCACAAGCGTTTTTGCACAGAACACAGAGAAGGGCGCCGTACAGATCGGCGTTATGACAGACCTTCACTATTACGCTCAGGCAAACATTGACGACAAGGATAAGGCAACAGAGGTTTGCGAGAAGACAATATGCACATCTCACCTTGCCGATGCAATTCTTATGACTGCACTCGATTTCTACAAGGTGCAGGCAGAGCAGGGCAAGCTGGACTACCTTATCATTCCCGGTGACCTTACAAAAGACGGTGACTATGTCAGCCACGTAACACTTGCAGGCATACTTGAAAACTGGGAAAAAGAGACGGGAGTACCCGTTCTTGTAACAAACGGTAACCACGATATCAACAACCACAGCGCACAGGTATTCGAAAACGGCAAGTTTGTCAAGGGCGCACGCTACACAACACCCGAAGAATTCCGCGAGATTTATGCAGAGCTCGGCTACGACCTTGCTGTTGAGGAGTTCACTCCTCCTGCCGGTGAAAAGGCAGGTGCACTCTCTTACGTTGCACAGCTTGATAACGGCTATCGCCTTGTTGTAATCGACGGCGGCGTTTACTCAGCAGATATTACAGAGAGCGGACTTGATGAGAAAGAAACACGCGGCAAGTATTCCGACGCTGTTTTTGAGTGGGCTGTTGAACAGATTGAGGAGAGCACGGAAAACGGTTACAGCGTTATCGGTATGACCCACTGGAACCTTGTGCCTCACTACCACGAAAAAGAGCTTGTTACATTTACAGATTTCCTTATTGAGGACTGTGAGTACGTCAGCGAAGTTTTTGCAGACGCAGGTATGCAGTACATCTTTACAGGTCATCTGCACATTCACGATATAGCTCAGCACGTTTCTGACAACGGCAATATCCTTTATGACGTAGCAACTGCTTCTGTTATCAACTTCCCCAACCTTATCAGAATGGTAACATTTGATAACACTCAGGACGGAGTTCTTACCGCAGATATCGAAAGCCACGATTTTGATGAGCTCAAGCCCCTTGAATACAACGGCAGAACATACGAGCAGCCTTTCAAGGATTACTGCTTCAGCATCAACTTTGTAGGTGATTCCGCAAAGGGTATGCTTATGGATCTGGCAGGCTACTACGTTGAGGTTTACGGCGAAGAAATCAGAGCAGCAGGCGGCCTTTACAACTTCCTTTGCGAGATGCTCGGCCTGGAAGAGCTGATTGACGGACTTCTCGGCGGCGGCATCGGCTTTGCAGGTATCACACTTATCGGCACAGACAATGTTATGGGTCTTATCAAGGATCTTTGCGATCAGCTCGATAAGGCATATATCGAAGATACAGACGTGCTTATGGATATCGTAAGCGAGCTGCTTGATAACCTGCTTAACATCCAGTTCTCCGACGTTCCCTGCACAAAGTTTATTGATAAATACGGCTTTGGCGATGCAACAAAGGGCGGCACATTCGGCGATTTTGTTTCAAGCGTGCTTGTATATATGTACAGCGAAGAGGAGTCGTTTGAAGACGATGCGTTTATGCTCGATATGATGAAGCAGCTCGATACAGGCGAAGGTGCAGTTTCAAGCAAGCTTCTCGACGGTATTATCGAGTATGTTCTCAACGATTTCCTGCTTGGTGAGCTTCTTTCAACACTTGAGCTTAACATCACATCTGCATTCCCGTTCGGCTCATTTGGTTTCGGCATTGCAAAAACGCTTGATATAATCCTTCGTGTCGTAATGCTCAACGATATGTCATTCACAAACATCGTTGATACAGTATTTGTTATTCTCAACGTATTCGGTGTGCTTGATCAGTCAACCCTTAACGGACTTCTTGAGCATCTTATGGAAGAATACCTCACAACCAGCCAGATGGAGACAATCGACTGGGAGATTGCTTCATTTGTCAACGGTCTTTGCGTTGAGGATGATGTAGAGGACCATAACCTTACTCTTACAGCAAACACAAACGGCGGCTACGAAGTAGTTGCAACGGCAGATAATCTCCGCCTGCCCTCAACTGTAGCTGTTACCTTCGGCAGCGATGCTTCCTCATCAAGAAACATCAGCTGGTATACAAAGAAGAGCGTTGACGGCACGGATGTCGAGATTTCACTTGATAAGGACAACCTTACCGCAACACCCGACGGCGTTGAAATTACAGCAAAGACAGAGCTTGTGAGACGTGAGATGCCCGGTATCGATATCGGTCTCGCAGGTCTGCTTACATACGAGTTTGACGTAAACAGACACTATGTAGCAATTGAGGGTCTTGAACCCGGCACAACCTACTACTACCGTATAGGTGATGCTGCTAAGGGCTTCTGGAGCGATGTTGCAACAATCACCACAGCAGATAACAGCGATTCATTCACATTCTTCCACGTCAGCGACAGCCAGGGCGGCGCTGAGCGCCACTACGATAAGTGGGCAAACGTTCTTGATACAGCATTCACAATGTATCCTGATGCGGCATTCCTTATGCACACAGGCGACCACGTTGACCACGGTGACAACTTCAAGCAGTGGAAATGGGTATTCAATTCAGCATCAGACCGCCTTATGAGCAGCGTGCTTATGCCTACAGCAGGTAACCACGAAAATCACGGCGAGTTTGCAATTGACGATAACTTCATTCTCTCCAACGTACCCGAGCAGGATACAACAACAGGCACCTACTATTCATTCGATTACAACAATGCACACTTTATCGTGCTCAACTCCAATGAGGATGAGGATAACGGCATTTCACAGGAGCAGATTGAGTGGATGAAGGCTGATGCAGCCGCAAGCGATGCCGAGTGGAAGTTTGTTATGCTCCACAAGGCACCCTACTCAAACGGTTCACACTACGATGATGATGACGTAGTCGAGCTTCGTAAGGTGCTCTCAACCCTTATGCCTGAGCTTGGTATAGATATGGTGCTTCAGGGCCACGATCACGTTTACCTCAGAACAGATGCTATGAACAATAACGAGGTTGTTGAGGTTTATGAGATGAGCGTTGACAACAACGGCAAGACTTACACCGCAAAGGTTAACCCCGACGGCACAATTTACGCTATCAACGGTTGCTCCGGCGTTAAGTACTACCAGACAAAGGATCCGGCTGATACCGATAAGCTCTTCCCGCGAGCAGAGGCTATTGTCGATGCTACATATCCCGTATTTGCATCAATCAGAATCGAGGGTGATTCACTCTATTTCGATTCATACGCTGTAACTGAAGATGGCGCAGAGTGCATCGATTCATTTGCAATCGTAAAGGATTCTTCAATCGATACACCCAAATATGAGCCCAACCGCTGCCCCATTAAAAACTGGTTTGCGGCATAAGGCAAATTAAATAAACAAAGAGGTTTACGGATGTAATTCCGTAAACCTCTTTTTGTCTGTGGTAAAAAATAAAACCCCTGAAACCGAAGTTTCAAGGGTTTGGAGCTGCTAGGCGGACTCGAACCGCCGACCTCATCCTTACCAAGGATAACCGGTCTGCAAGCAGACCGGCTTGAGCAAAATCCCTTGAAAACAAAGCCTTCCGCCGTTGCGACAGTTTCATCGCTTTTTCTTAAACGCATTCTTTTTCCAAAAGTAGTATAACATACGATTTGTTCATGAAACAAGATGTTCGAAGTTTTTTGAACATCTTGTTTCATTTTTTATCAAATAGGAACATCTTTTAACATCCTTGAACATGTGGTCAGAAAACTTTTTTAAAAAACTTCAAAAAAAGATAATTTTATTGTGTTGATGTCCGTTCTATTGGATACCAGTTGTTGTATAATAAAGCCATAGCAAGTGAGGAAAACATCAAAAAATAAAAATAAAAAATATTCAACCTCACGGAAAGGAAATAATGCTATGAAAACAAAATTCTTTACAATCGACTACAT
>JAFOBC010000114.1 GCA_017382015.1 Clostridia bacterium | reverse complement strand
GATTGCTGCTTTTATCTGCTCGATATCTTTTTCGCAGTAAACGAAGCCGCCGTTGTAGGGGGCAAAGCAATCGGGGTGGAGCGCATCCTGACCGGTAGCGGTGAGCGTTGACATTGTTCTGCCGTGGAATGAGCTGAGCAGCGTGATTATTTCGTATCTGCCCTCGCCGTATTTGTCAAAGCTGTATTTGCGTGCAATCTTGATTGCACACTCGTTAGCTTCAGCGCCCGAGTTGCCGAGAAATACCTTTGAAAAGCCGGTTGCCTTTGTTAGCTTATCGGTAAAAGCTGCTGTTGCATCGGTATAATAGAGGTTGCTGATATGGCTGAGCTTGTGTGCCTGAGCGGCGACAGCGTCTGCCCAACCCTCGTCAGCGTAGCCGAGGCAGTTAACACCGATGCCCGATGTGAAGTCTATGTACTCTCTGCCGTCAAAATCGGTTGCGATTGCACCTTTACCGCTTGCAATACCGAGGTCATAACGACCGTAGGTGGGCATTGCGGAGGAATTGTTTATTTCTTTAATCTGTTCAAAGTTCATATCTTCTGTCCTTTTAGTAATCGCTGATAAAATTGGTGTATGATTATCAGCGAGATGTTTTTTCGATAGGATATTCAAAAAGCGCAGGCAATACTTTGTGTATTAACGAGCATTTTTGAATAATTATAGCGGGAAAAGAGCCGCTGAGAATTATGCATCCGATTTTACTCAGCGATTACCCTTATTAGCGGAACATTGTACCGATACCTGCATCGGTAAGGAGTTCAATAAGAATGGAGTGTTCAATTCTGCCGTCCATAATAATTGCGTGCTTAACACCGCGTCTTACAGCCTCAACACAGCAGTCAACCTTCGGAATCATACCGCCCTTGATGACGTTCTGCATCTTGAGTGCAGGCACTTCGCTGACGTTGAGCTCTTTGATAAGTGTTGACTCATCGTCCTTATCGCGCAGGAGACCTGTGATGTCAGTCATAAGGATAAGGTTTTCTGCACCGAGCACAGCCGCAATGCGTGATGCGGCAAGGTCAGCATTTACGTTGAATGCGTGGTCGCCGCCTGCAACTGAAGACATGACGGGGATATAGCCGCTGTTGATAACGTCGAGAACAGGCTGGATATTGATGTCTGTAATATCGCCTACATAGCCGATATCCTTTTCACGGTGCTTGACAGCAGTAATCATACCGCCGTCAATGCCGCAAAGGCCGATAGCCTTGCCGCCTTTTTTCTCGAGCAGAGCAACAAGGTCTTTGTTAACCTTGCCTGCGAGCACCATCTGTACGATTTCCATCGTCTCTTCGTCTGTGTAGCGAAGTCCGTCAACGAATTTGCTTTCTTTGTTGATTTTTTTGAGCATATCGTTGATTTCGGGGCCGCCGCCGTGAACAAGAACAACCTTGATACCGACAAGTGAAAGAAGAACAATATCCTCCATAACAGCCTGCTTGAGGTCTTCGTTGATCATAGCGTTGCCGCCGTATTTGATAACAACTATTTTGTTGTAATACTTCTGGATGTAAGGGAGAGCCTGCACCAGAATCTGTGAACGGTCAAAATTTGAAATTTCCATTGAGATTACCTCTTATGAACGGTAGTCACCGTTGATTTTTACGTAGTCGTATGTGAGGTCACAGCCCCAGGCTGTTGCCTGCGCATCACCGTCAGCGAGCGTGATGTCGATGATGATTTCGTTTTCAAGAAGAATTGTCTTTGCGATATCTTCGTCAAATTCAATACCTGCACCGTTTCTGCAGACAGCGATTGTGCCCTTGCAGCTTGCAAAATCCACGTCAACGCCGTTTATGTTGAGGTCTGCACCTGAGTAACCGATAGCACAGAGCACTCTGCCCCAGTTGGCATCAGCGCCGAACATTGCGGCCTTAAGAAGTGATGAGTTGATAACGGATTTTGCAACTGTTTTTGCAGTTGCGACATCTTTAGCGCCCTTTACGGTACACTCGATGAGCTTTGTTGCGCCCTCACCGTCGCGTGCGATTTCGCGTGAAAGATAGCGAAGTGCCTCAAAGAGAGCAGTTTTGAATGTGTCAAAATCTGCGTTTTCTGCCGTGATTTCGCTGTTGCCTGCAAGACCTGAAGCGAGGATTGAGCACATATCGTTTGTGGATGTATCGCCGTCAACGGATACCATATTGAACGTGTCGCATACAACAGCATTGAGAGCACACTTGAGCATATCTGCGCTGATAGCGGCATCTGTTGTGAGGAAGCAGAGCATTGTAGCCATATTGGGCATAATCATACCGCTGCCCTTTGCCATACCGCCGATGTGGCAGGTTTTGCCGTCCAGCTCAAACTTAACGCACACTTCTTTTTCGTGTGTGTCTGTTGTCATAATTGCAACTGCGGCGTTGTGTCCGCCGTCACGGCTGAGACCGTCCTTAAGCACACCGATGTGGTTTGCGATAGGCTCAATGTTGATTGATGGGCCTATAACACCCGTTGATGCAACAACTACGTCCTTTGCGCTGATACCGAGTGCATCAGCTGCAAGAGCGCACATAGCTTCTGCCTTTTCGATGCCGTCGGCCGCGCAGGTGTTTGCAATGCCTGAATTGCAGATGATTGCCTGAGCAATGCCGTTTTCGAGGTTGGCGGCGGTAACTCTGTTGGGCGCGCCCTTTACAAGGTTGCTTGTGTGCATAGCTGCAGCTGTACAGGGCTTCTCGCAGTAAACAAGCGCAAGGTCGTGCTTTGTTTTATTCTTTCTGATACCGCAGTGGACCGAGTTTGCAACGAATCCGAGCGGTGTGGTAACTGTTCCTTTAATAAATGTCATTGGTTGGTTGCTCCTTGAGTAATCGCTGATTGAATCGGGCTGTGATTATCAGCGAGATAATTTTTTGTCAGAAATGTCAAAAAGCGCAGGCAATACTTTGTGTATTAACGAGTATTTTGGGCGTTTCTGACGGAAAAGTAACCGCTGAGAATTGCGGCTTAGATTTAATTAGCGGTTACCTTATTAAAATGCAGGGGGGACAAGGTTAAGACCTGCGTTTTCTTCAAGACCCATAATCAGGTTCATATTCTGTATTGCCTGACCTGCGGCACCCTTAACCATATTGTCAATTGTTGAAACAACGATAAGTGTGCCTGTGCGGCTGTCGATGTGGAGTGAAATGTCGCACATATTTGTGAATTTGACGTTTCTCAGGTTAGCTGTT
>JAFOBC010000113.1 GCA_017382015.1 Clostridia bacterium | reverse complement strand
GATGAAATGGCAATTTGACATTTGAGAAGAAAGAAGGCCTCTATCATATGGCAATTCAGGAAAAAATCAGAAATATTGCGATTATTGCTCACGTTGACCACGGTAAAACAACCATGGTTGACGAAATGCTCAAGCAAAGCGGTACCTTCCGCGAAAACGAGCAGGTTGCGGACCGTGTTATGGACTCCAATGACCTTGAGCGTGAAAGAGGTATCACAATCCTCTCAAAGAACACTTCAGTTCACTACAAAGGCACAAAAATCAACGTTGTTGATACTCCGGGCCATGCCGATTTCGGCGGCGAGGTAGAGCGTATCCTTATGATGGTTGACGGCGTTCTTCTGCTTGTTGATGCGTTTGAAGGCTGTATGCCCCAGACCAGATTCGTTCTGAAAAAGGCGCTCAATCTCAAGAAAAAGGTGCTTGTTGTTATCAATAAGATTGACCGCCCCAATGCCCGCCCCTACGAGGTTGTTGATGAGGTTCTTGACCTCTTTATTGACCTTGGTGCGGATGAGGATCAGCTTGAGTTCCCCGTTGTTTACGCCAGCGCAAGGGACGGCTATTCAAGCCTTGATTACGACGATTACGTAGGCAGAATCGGCGTAGGCAGAGTTGAAAGAGGCAGAATCAGAAAAAATCAGCAGATTGCTCTTTGCAAAACCGACGGCGAAACCCGTAACGTAAGAGTTTCGAGGCTCTATCAGTTCGAGGGTCTCAACAGAGTTGAATGCGAAGAGGCGGAAGCAGGCGATATCATCTGCGTTTCGGGTATCGAAGGCATCAATATCGGCGAAACCGCCTGCCATCCCGACCATGTTGAGGCTCTGCCCTTCATCAAGATTGACGAGCCCACCATTTCGATGAATTTCATCGTTAATGACAGCCCGTTTGCAGGTAAGGAAGGCAAGTTTGTAACAACAAGAAACATCCGTGACAGACTTTTCAAAGAGGTTGAAACGAATGTGAGCATGAGAGTTGAGGAAACAGAATCAACCGATACCTTCAAGGTTTCGGGCAGAGGCGAGCTTCATCTTTCAATCCTTATTGAAACAATGCGCCGTCAGGGCTACGAATTCCAGGTTTCAAGACCCAAGGTTATCTTCAAAGAAATCGACGGTCAGCTTATGGAGCCGATGGAGCTTCTTATTGTTGAAGTGCCCGAGCAGTATGTTGGCGCAGTTATCGAAAAGCTCGGTTCACGCAAGGGTGAGCTTGAAAATATGGGTGCCCGTGAAGGCGGCTCAACTCATCTTGAATTCAAAATTCCGTCGAGAGGACTTATCGGCTACCGTGCTGAATTCCTTACCGATACCAACGGTAACGGAATCATGAATCAGCTTTTTGACGGTTATGCTCCTTATAAGGGTGATATCCAGACCCGAGAAAGAGGCTCAATCGTTGTTCATGAAACGGGCGTCAGCACCGCATACGGTCTGTTCAATACGCAGGACAGAGGCAGACTCTTTATTCCTGCAGGCGTTGACGTTTATGAAGGTATGATTGTTGGCGAATGTGCCAAGAATGACGATATAGTGTGTAACGTTTGCAAAACGAAGCATCTCACAAACACCCGTACATCCGGCTCGGATGATGCGCTCAGGCTTGTGCCTC
>JAFOBC010000112.1 GCA_017382015.1 Clostridia bacterium | reverse complement strand
GGGTAGTCCATCTTACACATCGAAACTGCCGCGATGGTGGTAAGTCTGGTCTTGTCCATATCGTGAACGAGATCGTTGAGAATTCTGTGGTTCTCAAGCAGATCCGGGTCCGTGTCACCCTTCATCGTTATCTCATTAGATAAGCCCCATACCACAATGGACGGATGGTTGTAATTCTGTGCAACAAGCTCTGTCATCTGTGAGATTGTGTTCTTTCTGCCGTCGGGAAGATGCTTTGAAATATAAGGAATCTCAGCCCAGATTACAAGACCCTTTTCGTCGCAAAGGTCATAGAAATACTGGTCGTGCTGATAGTGGGCAAGGCGGATTGTGTTTGCGCCTACTTCGAGGATAAGCTCAATATCCTCTTCGTGGTGCTCGTGAAGCAGAGCGTTACCTACGCCGAGTCTGTCCTGGTGGCGTGATACGCCGCGGAGCGGATAGCTCTCACCGTTGAGGAAGAAGCCCTTTTCGGGGTCGACCTTGAATGTGCGGCAGCCGAAGCGTGCGCTTACGTTGTCGAGTACAGTGTCGCCTTCGAGAAGCTCAACCGTTGCGGTGTAGAGGTAGGGGTCTTTTCTGCCGTTCCAGAGGTGAACGTTCTTGATATCAAGGTCTTCGTCGTTGTCATCGGTTGTCTTTGTTGCAACAACGTTGCCCTCTGCGTCAGTAATTGTGTAGCGCAGGGTCTGACCGTCTTTTTTATTTGTTACATAAACTTCAATTTCAATCTCGGCATCGTTGCCCTCTACTTCAGGCGTAACCTTGATGCCGGGTGCACCGAAATAATCGAGGTCAAAGTGAGAGCTGCTTACACCGATGATGTTTACGTCGCGGTAAAGTCCGCCGTAGAATGTGAA
Organism: Clostridia bacterium; assembly: GCA_017382015.1. Classification (GTDB taxonomy): domain Bacteria; phylum Bacillota; class Clostridia; order Oscillospirales; family Acutalibacteraceae; genus UBA8612. The sequence continues at coordinate 1,805 of JAFOBC010000112.1, read as the reverse complement.
GTCTGCCATCTGCGGATAAACGTAATCGTTGGGTGAGTTATCAACAGCGATGACGAGCAGATTTTCGTCTTTGAGGTTTTCGGTAAGGTTTACTCTCCACGTTGAGTAGCCGCCGTCGTGCGAGGCGATTTTGCTGCCGTTAAAATAAACCTCGGCAGATGAGTTCGCACCTTTGATTTCAAGATAAACGCAGTCTGTTGCGGGCAGATCTGCCTTGTTGAGCTGTTTTGCATAGTAGCAGGTGCCTCTGTGGTAGTCGTTGCCGCCGTCCTGTCCGTCGTCGGCGTTCCATGTGTGGGGCAGGTTAACGCTGTCCCAATCTGCAGGCAGTGCAGCGGGAGCGGAATCAGCGGTTTTGGAAAAGAGCCAGCCTGTGTTGATGTTGATAAATTCTCTCATGTTTTTACTCTCCTTTGTTCGTTAAAGTTGAGTGTGCAAGTGTCCCTTTGGTAAAAGGATGTGCATACTTAATAATTATATTACTTTTATTGAAATAAGTCAATAACGGGCAGACAACTGAAAAAGAGGCTCAAACCTTGATTTTTGCGATTCAAAGTGATATATTATACAATAAGAAAATATTTCTCAAAATGAGGAGGATGTATATATGGATATGGGAGATCTTGCAACCAAATTACTTAAAAAGGTGGCAAAGAGCAAGGGTAAGAAGTTTGCTAAAAAAGGCAACGCACCCGTTGTCGAGGCGGCTCAGCCCATCAGAATGAAAAACAAGACGGATAATTTCTACAATGCCGGCTTTGCCTGCAAGGAGATTATGCCTGCCGATGTTACTGCGAAAAAGTACTATATCGCAGGCTATAGAATGGATCACCCCGTTACCGGTGTGAACGATCCGCTTACCGTGCGCGCAATGTGGCTTGACTGTAAGGACGGCGGCGGTATCGTGCTCGTCAGCGCAGATATCATCGGTCTTACAGGCTACGACGTAAAGGTTGTGCGTGATTCACTCAGCGACTTTACAAAAGAAACAGGCTGTAAGCTTATCAACATCAGCTGTACACACTCACACGCAAGTATCGATACGGTCGGCTATTGGGGCAGGCTTATGCCTCCTCAGAGCGGTATGGATGATGAATATATGCAGCTTGTTTTTGATTCAATCAAGCAGGTTTGTATCGAAGCTTATCAGAACCGCAAAGAGGGCAAGCTCTATATCGGTTCGGTGCGTGTACCTGACGTAATCAGCGAGGGCAGAGCTGCAAACAACGACAAGCTCTCCAGATTCCGCTTTGTTCCCAACGACGGCAGCGCAGAAACCTGGTTCCTCAACTTCGGTGCTCATCCCAACACGATGGGTGGCGACTGCACAAAGGTCAGCGCAGACTATCCCTACTATATGCGCGAAGCTATCAACGCAGTCAAGCCCGTCAACGTTCTTTTCAGCGTCGGTGCAATCGCATCCGTCAACATTGAGGACGTTGCAGAGGACAGAGTTGAGCGCACAAAGCTCGGCGGCGAAATGCTTGCAAAGGCGGCACTCGAAATTGACAATGATGAGGAGCTTGACGCTGAGATGACGATAGTCCATCAGCCCTATTATGCCCCGATTGAGAACTATGTACTCGCATTTATGTTCATTCTCAAGCTTTGCCACTCCAGAGCTTACCACTGTGCAGAAAGCTCACTCGGTCTGGGTCTTCTTACCGAGATGAACTACATAAAGCTCGGCAAGCAGAAGATACTTACCCTTGGCGGCGAAGCCTTTGCCGAGAATGTATACGGCGGTTACTTTGATGCAGAGCATTCAGGCACAGGTATCGGCCCTGAGGTTAATGCAACACCTC
>JAFOBC010000111.1 GCA_017382015.1 Clostridia bacterium | reverse complement strand
TTTGCTTCCCGTATAATACGACAACTGCAAAGCAAATCTTTTTCCACGCTGAAATCCATTTATTTTACCTCACCTTCAAAGCTTTTGTAACATTTATATTCGTACCACGCGCAAATTAGTACATCCTCAAAAAGCAAAAAATAAAAGCTTGTAAGTATAGCCTTACAAGCTTTTTTATAACAGTTATGTTTACACAAATAAGCTTCCGCCCTGAGAGTCGATACCGACAATCAGCGGAAAATCCTTGAAGGTAAGCCTTTTTACGCTCTCGCAGCCAAGTTCCTCAAAAGCTACAACCTCGCACGAGGTTATACACTGAGCCGCAAGAGCACCCGCACCGCCGATTGCACACAGATAAACTGCATTGTTGCGCACAACGGCGTCGATAACCTCAGCATTTCTCGGGCCTTTTCCAATCATACAGACAAGCCCCTTATCAAGAAGAAGCGGAGCATACGGATCCATACGGGAAGAGGTTGTAGGTCCGCAACTGCCGATAGGAAGACCGGGAGGTGCAGGAGTAGGGCCTGCATAATATACGGCAGCACCGTCAAGCTCAAAAGGAAGCGGCTCGCCGCTCTCAAGCATAGCAACTATACGCTTATGTGCTGCATCGCGTGCAGTATAGACCGTGCCGCTGAGCAAAACCCTGTCGCCGCTTCTGAGAGAAGGTGCGTAGTCACGAAGGCACGAAGAATCAAATCTGTACTCAGCCACGTTATGCCTCCCCACCGAGGTATTTGAGGAGGATTGCATCAATCTGAGCAAGAACACCCTCGGAATCGGCTGAATCCTCAGTAATTTCAAACGTTGAAGTAGCACAAGCCTCTTCATATTTGCTGAGCTTGCGCTCAAGATCGCTTATGCGCTCATCCTTACGTCTGCTTTCGGCACGTTCCGCTTCAAGCTGAGCCATAAGCTGTTCGATATATTCGATAACGTCTTTGCGGTTAAAGCCGCCAAAAGCCGACTTTTTGAAGGACTTTTCTTCACCCATGGTTTAGTCTCCTCTGATTATTTAAGAGCAACTGCAGCCTTTGCTTTTTCAACAATGTTCTCTGCTGTAAGTCCGTAAAGCTTGAGCATTTCTACAGCGGGGCCTGATGCACCGTACTCATCCTCAACACCTACACGCAGTACGGGAACGGGACAAGACTCGCAAACAACATCAGCCACAGCAGAGCCGAGACCGCCGATTACGCTGTGCTCCTCAGCAGTTACGATTACGCCTGTTTCCTTAGCAGCCTTAATGATAATATCCTTATCAATCGGCTTGATAGTTGCCATATTTACAACGCGTGCGCTGATGCCCTCAGCCGCAAGAGACTCTGCAGCGATAAGAGCTTCATTGACCATAAGACCTGTTGCGATGATTGTAACATCGCTGCCTGCTCTGAGCTCAACACCCTTGCCGATTTCGAACTTATAATCCTCATCGAAAAGTCTGGGAGTTGCAAGTCTGCCAAAACGAAGGTAAACAGGAGCATCAACCTCAGCAGCTGCAAAAACAGCAAGCCTTGCCTCTACATCGTCTGCAGGGTTAATAACAATCATACCGGGGATTGTACGCATAAGAGCGATATCCTCACAGCACTGATGGCTTGCTCCGTCCTCACCGACAGAGATACCTGCGTGAGTTGCGCCGATTTTAACGTTGAGGTGTGTGTAGCCGATTGAGTTTCTGATCTGCTCAAAAGCTCTGCCCGCTGCAAACATTGCAAAGGAGCTTGCAAAAACGGTATAGCCTGTTGTTGCAAGACCTGCTGCAACACCCATCATATTACATTCTGCAATACCTGTATCGAAAAATCTGTCGGGAAACTCTTTTTTGAATGCGATAGTTTTAGTTGCCTTTGCAAGGTCTGCATCGAGAACAACTACTTTTTCATTTTTCTGACCAAGCTCGACAAGCGCTTTACCGTAAGCGTCGCGAGTTGC
>JAFOBC010000110.1 GCA_017382015.1 Clostridia bacterium | reverse complement strand
TGCTGCAAGAGAGACAAACGAGAAGGATGACGAGCTCAACGAGCTTATCGGCAAGATGCAGCTTATCCATATGAGCTATCAGCACGAGGCATCAAAGGAAGATGCAAACGAGCAGAAGCTTACAGCATACGAAGAGGAGTTCATGGCTCTTCGCGAGAAGATCATGAACAACCAGAATATGGTTAATTACGAAAAGGCAAGAATGGACATCGACGAGATGATGAACTACATCGTTGCTATCCTCACAGAGTGCATCAAGGGCGAAGATCCCGAGACTTGCGAGCCTCCTCAGGAGCACAGCTGCGGCGGTAACTGCTCTTCCTGCTCAAGCGATTGCCACTAATTACCGATTTCTTTATCGGGTTTACGGGTATGTACCTTGCCGCTGATTTCTTTGCATATTTTTTGCCGTAGTGCTCGGCAATACACAAAGCATTGCCTGTGCTTACGTCTGCAATCTGCTTTGAAATCAATCGGCAAATTACACACACCAATCCGAACAGAAATCAAAACATGCCAAACAGACAGCAAGTTCTGTTAAAACTATTTATACTATTTACTTTTGCGGAGGCGTGCAAATGGCTGAATTATCACCGATGATGAGGCAATATCTTGAGATAAAAAAGAATTACCCGGACACTATTCTTATGTTCCGTCTGGGTGATTTCTATGAAATGTTTTTCGAGGATGCCAAAACTGTTTCAAGAGAGCTGGAGTTAGTCCTTACGGGGCGCGACTGCGGCCTTGAGGAGCGTGCACCGATGTGCGGTGTGCCTTTCCACAGTGTTGATTCTTACCTTGCACGTCTTATTGCAAAGGGATATAAGGTTGCTATCTGCGAGCAGATGGAAGACCCTTCAACAGCTAAGGGTATCGTAAGGCGTGACGTTGTGCGTATCGTCACACCCGGTACCGTTATCGAGAGCAATATGCTCGATGAAACACAGAATAACTTCCTTTGCAGTATCTTTTGCCGCGACGGTGCGGCAGGTGTCTGCTTCGCCGATGTTTCTACGGGTGCAATGCACCTGACCGATATTGACGGCAAGATGCTCGAAAATAAGATTATCAATGAGCTTGCACGCTTTATGCCCAGCGAAATCATCCTCAACAAAGAGGCTTCTATGCTCAAGGCTGTGCGTGCATTCATAGCAGATAAATGTTCTGCACTTACAGAAACCTTTGATGAGGATTACTGCCTGCTCAACGAGGCAAGTGCCGCAATATGCTCGCAGTTTTCCTGCAATACTCCCGATGAAATTGCTCACGGTGTAAGTATGCAGGGCATAATGTGTGCTGGCATATCTCTCAAATATCTGCGTGAGGTTCAGCGCACAGACCTTGCAAATATCCGCTCACTCGATTACTACAGCGAGAGCGGCTTTATGAAGCTTGACCTTGCCGCAAGGCGCAGTCTTGAGCTTACCAGAACAATGCGTTCAAACGATAAACGCGGTTCGCTTCTCTGGACTCTGGACAAAACCTGCACGGCAATGGGTAAGCGCGAAATCAGAGAGTGGCTTGACAGACCTCTCACAAACCCTGCAAAAATTATCGGCAGACACAACGCTGTTGATGAGCTTACGCAGGATGCTATGCTCTGCGGCAATATTGCCGCTTCACTCACGGGTATCACCGATATTGAGCGTCTGATTACCCGTATTTCTTACGGTACTGCAAATGCAAAGGAGCTTCGTGCCCTCAGTGCCGCAATCGACAGATTGCCCGATGTAAAAGCCAATCTCGAAAATTGCCGCTCGGCTTTGTTGTCAGAGATTCGTACGGGCATTGATACCCTTGAAGACGTGTCTTCGCTTATCAACGCTGCAATTGTTGAGGAGCCTCCGTTCACTGTTCGTGAAGGAGATATGGTAAAAGACGGTTTCAATACAGAGCTTGATGAGCTTCGTGTAATTGTGAATGACGGCAAGGGTTATCTTGCAGGTATTCAGCAGCGCGAGCAGGACAGAACCGGTATCAAAAAACTTAAAATCGGCTATAACCGCGTGTTCGGTTACTATATAGAGGTTTCAAACTCCTTTAAGGAGCTTGTGCCCGAAGATTATATCCGTAAGCAGACACTTGCAAACTGTGAGCGTTACATAACTCAGGAGCTTAAAGAGCTTGAGGCTAAGGTGCTCGGTGCTCAGGGCAGAATTGTTCAGCTTGAGTATGAGATTTTCTCTCAGGTGCGCAACAAAACAGCTGCTCAGCTCGGCAGAATTCAGCGCACAGCCAACGCTGTTGCAAGGCTTGACGTGCTTCGTTCGTTCGCAGCGTCCGCGCTCGAAAACGGATATATCAGACCTGAAATCACAGATTCATCAACCCTCAAAATCACAGACGGCAGACATCCCGTTGTCGAAAAAATGCTCGGCGGTATGCCGTTTGTGCCCAACGATACAATGCTTGACTGTGATGATAACCGCTGTGCTATTATCACAGGACCCAATATGGCAGGTAAATCAACCTATATGCGCCAGATTGCGATTATAGTAATTATGGCTCAGGCAGGTTCTTTTGTGCCTGCAAGGAGCGCCGTTATCCCGATTGTCGACAGCGTGTTTACCCGTGTCGGTGCGTCGGATGATCTTTCGGGCGGTCAGTCAACATTTATGGTTGAAATGAGCGAGGTCGCTTCAATTCTCAAAAACGCAACATCCAAGAGCCTTATCATCTTCGATGAAATAGGCAGAGGTACTTCTACATACGACGGTATGAGTATCGCCAGAGTCGTGCTCGAGTACGCGGCGGACAAGAAAAAGCTCGGCGCAAAAACACTTTTTGCAACCCACTATCACGAGCTTACAGAGCTTGAAAACACAGTAAACGGTGTTAAAAACTACAACATATCCGTCAAAAAACGCGGTGATGATATTACCTTCCTTCGCCGCATTGTAAGAGGCTGTGCCGACGGCAGCTACGGTATCGACGTTGCAAAGCTTGCAGGTGTGCCGGATTCGGTCGTCAAGCGTGCGCGTCAGGTGCTCAGCCAGCTTGAGTCGGATGAGCCCAGGTCAACTTCAGCGCCCGGTTTCTTCAGCTCGGTGGAAGACAGCGATATGCAGATGTCGTTTGCTTCAAATATGAGCAGTGAAATCATTGATGAGCTGAAAACTCTCGATATCAATACACTCACACCAATCGAGGCTATGAGTGTGCTCTATAAATTAGCTCAGAAAGCAAAAGAATCTTAAATGAAATTTGGTGAAATCAATGCCTAAAATCAACGTGTTACCAAGAGAAATATATGAGCTTATCGCGGCAGGAGAGGTTGTAGAAAGGCCCTCATCTGCCGTTAAAGAGTTGCTCGAAAACTCCGTTGATGCAGGTGCTGATTCCATAACACTCGAAATTCAGGCAGGCGGAATAAAGTATATCCGCATTACCGATAACGGCTGCGGTATTGCCCGCGAAGATGTTAAGAATGCATTTACGGGTCACGCAACAAGTAAGATTTCGGTTTCCGATGACCTTGACTGTGTGGCGACTCTCGGATTCCGCGGCGAAGCGCTTGCTTCAATCGCAGCTGTAAGCCGTGTTGAGATGTTTACGCGTACTGCAGAGGAGGAGACTGGCACTCACGCCGTTGTTGAGGGAGGTCAGTTTATCGGTATGGATGATGCAGGCTGTCCTGTTGGCACGACAATAGTTGTGCGCGATATTTTCTATAACGTGCCTGCAAGAATGAAATTTCTCAAAAAAGACGTGACTGAGGCCAATTCCATTGCCGCGGTTGCGGACAGACTTGCTATATCACATCCGCATATTGCCGTGCGTTTTATCCGTGACGGTAAGCAGACTCTCTGCTCATCCGGTGACGGTAAGCTTATCAGCGCTGTTTATGCAGTCTACGGCAAAGAGTTTGCAGACAGCCTAATTCCCGTCAGCGGCTCTAACTCAACCGTGAGCGTTGATGGCTATATCTCTAAGCCGCTTGCCGCAAGGGCAAACCGCAATATGCAGCTTTTTTATGTTAACGGCAGAATGGTGCGCACAAAGACAGCTTGTGCCGCCCTTGAGGAAGCTTTCAAAGGTTCAATAATGGTTGGCAAATTCCCGTCTTGTGTGCTTAACCTGACTATGCCTTTCAATTTTGTTGACGTCAACGTTCACCCTGCCAAAACAGAGGTGCGCTTTGCCAACGAAAAAGAGGTTTTTTCAGCCGTTTACTATGCAGTAAAAACCGCGCTTGAGCAGGGCGACAAAGCTCCTTCTCAGGATGTTTCAAAGATTATAAATCAGCGTGTTCAAAAACAGCTTTTTGCCGCTGTTGAACCTGCAAAACAGTTGCATTTTCAGCCGGCTCCCGTAGCTGAAGTTGCACCCGTTGTGCGGCAGGAGCAGGGTAATGCCTGCTATCCGCCCGTGCAGGATACCACGCAGAACGTAGCGGTTGAAGCCTCTTCAGAGGTCTATTCTGCGCAGGAATCAGAGCCTGACCTTATCAGCGGTTTTACCGCGCCCAAGGTTCAGCCCGAGCCTGTTGTGCCTGTGCAGTCAATCACCGAGCCTGTGCGTGAGAAGATAATTCTCACCGAGCAGGAAACACCGCAGGTGCGAGCTATAGGTGAAGCGTTTTCGACCTATATCCTCGTTGAAAGCGGTAACGAAATGATACTTATCGATAAGCATGCCGCACACGAGAGGATTATCTACGAGCAGTTAAAATCACAGAATAAAAACATAGCTTCGCAGATGCTTATCAGTCCGCTCGCTGTGCATCTCAGCCGCGAGGAGTATGCCGCTGTTATTTCAAATACCGATTTGCTTGCCGAATCAGGCTTTACTGTAGAAGACTTCGGCGACGGTACGGTTATTGTCAGCGAGTATCCCGTTATCCTTGAGGGTGCTGATATTTCGGCTCAGCTTGTCGAAATTGCAGGCTATCTTGCCGCTAATTCACGCGAAGTTACCACGGAGAAGCTGGATTGGATTTTTCATTCCGCAGCCTGCCGTGCCGCGGTGAAAGCGGGGGATACAACCACCCTTTACGAAATGCAACAGTTTGCGGAAAAGGTGCTTTCAATGCCCGATATCCGTTACTGTCCTCACGGCAGACCGGTTATTGCAAAGCTGACACGCCGTGAGCTTGAACGACTTTTCGGAAGAGTTTGAGGAACTTGTTTATGGATAAAAAGATTCCGCTTATCGTGGTTGCGGGTCCGACAGCTTCGGGCAAAACCTCGCTTGGCGTTGAGCTTGCAAAAAGGCTTGACGGTGAGGTGGTTTCCGCAGACTCGATGCAGATATACAAGGGTATGGATATAGCTTCTGCAATGCCTGCGGCGGAAGAAATGCAGGGCGTGCCTCACCATATGCTTGCTATCCTTTCGCAGGGTGAGCGCTACAGTGTAGCCGCTTATTGCGAGCAGGCAAACAAGTGTATTGCAGATATTGTTTCAAGGGGAAAACAGCCTATTGTTGTCGGTGGTACCGGACTTTACATTTCTTCACTTGTTGATAATATTGAGTTCACGCAGGAGTCTACAGACCTTGGCTTGCGTGAAAAACTCAGCAAAAGGCTTGAAACAGAGGGCGCTGCCGCTTTGCTCGAGGAGCTTCGCACAGTTGATCCCGAAACTGCCGCAAGGCTTCACGAAAACGATACTAAGCGTATTCTTCGTGCGCTTGAGCTTTATCAGCAGACCGGTGTAACAATAACAGACCAGACACGTCAGTCGCGCCTGCACGGTTCGCCTTATAATCCGCTTATAATCGGACTCAACGCACATAATCGTGAGTATCTGTATGAGCGTATTAACAGACGTGTCGGTATAATGGCCGAAAACGGTCTTGTGCAGGAGGCTGAGCGCTGTCTTGGCGAAAATACGGCAACTGCTGCACAGGCAATCGGCCACAAAGAGCTTATGCCGTATTTCAGTGGCGAAATGACGCTTGACGAGGCGCTTGACAATCTGCGTATGCAGACGCGACGCTATGCAAAGCGTCAGCTTACCTGGCTTCGCAGGGATGAGCGTGTCAGGTGGCTGTATATTGACGAATACGCAGCTTTCGGCGATCTTGCCGATGCTGCTTACAAACTATGTGCGGATTTTCTGTCAGAAGGAGGAGAATAATTTGGCACGAAAGAAACAAGGTAAGGAGATTACTCTCAACCCTGATATTGTTGTTAAAATCAGGGGATTCTATATGGATAACAAAACCTTGATAACTCGCATTGCGGCTACTGTGGCTGCACTGTTTTTCATATTCTATATTGCTTTTCGTTTTTACGTTTCCAGTATCGAAAAGGTAGATACCGTTATGGTTTATGAGCAAACCATAAACAACAGTATTTTTACGCAGGGCTTTTTTGTGCGAGAGGAGCAGTATATCGAAAATTCCGTAACAGGCACAATTGTTCCCGTTGCCGCGGACGGTAAAAAGGTTTCAAACGGCAATACAGTTGCAATTGCGTTTGGCAGTGATGAGGATGCGGCAACCTATACCCGTATCAATATGCTCAAATCGGAACTCACGCGTTACGAAAAGTTGCGTGCGGTTTCTCCCTCGTCAGCAATTGACACCAAAACGGTGGACGCTATTATAAGCGGTTCGGTTTCCGGTCTTATGGATAGTGTGCTGTCCGGTGAGCTCGATACACTCTCTGACGGCTATTCTGAATTGCGTGATAATATTATCAAAAAGCAGCTTATTCTGGGTAAGGCAATAAGCTTTGACAATATCATAAACGGTATTAAAGATGAACTTGCAGCTCTTGAAGCAAAAAACATTTCGTCAAAAGAAATTCTTGCCGACGGTTCTGGTTACTATATCAATACTGTTGATGGTTTTGAGAATGCGTATGACTATTCGCAGATAGCATCAATCACGCCGGAAAATGTGCAGGCACTTTTGACAGCAGAGCCTGCTGATGTGCCCGAAAACATAATGGGTAAGCTTGTAACGGGATTCAAGTGGTATATTGTCTGTGTGCTTGATATAGAGCAGATAGGCGAGCTGAAAGTAGGCAAAAACGTAACGGTTGATTTTCCGTATGCATCGACCGATAAGCTTACCACAAAGGTTGCAGCAATCAATGTTTCCGGTGCGGATAAAGCGGCTGTTCTGCTCGAATGCAGTACAATGAACGAAGAACTTGCCAATATGCGCCTTGAGGATATTGAGCTTATTTTCAATACGGCGAAAGGCTTTAAAATTCCCAATAGCGCGGTTCGTGAAGAAAACGGAGTAAAAGGCGTATATATTCTGCGCAACTCTCTTGTCACATTCAGAGAAATAAATATCGTCTGGTCGGATGATGAATATGTGCTCAGCGCCGATCCGCCGGAACCCGATACAGAGGGAAAGACAAAAGAGGAAAAAGAAGAGATATTGGCTGCTCTCCCGGATAATCAGGTCAGACAGTATGACGAAGTAATAGTGGAGGGAAAGGATCTTTATGACGGAAAAACAATTAATTGACGCTCAGCGCTTTTCGGATATCGAGTATAATCTCGCCGTAATACGCGACAGAATTGCCGAGGCCGCCGTGCAAAGCGGCAGAACTCCCGAAGATGTCAGGTTTATGGCCGTTACCAAAACAGTAGCGCCCGAGTATATAAATCATGCTATACGTTGCGGTGTTGATCTGATAGGTGAAAACAAGGTTCAGGAATATCTCGGCAAAAAGCCGGAGCTTCTGCCATGTGAAGCTCACCTGATAGGCCACCTGCAGACAAATAAGGTCAGGCAGATTGTCGGCGAAGTCAGTATGATTCAGTCTGTTGACAGCGTCCGTCTTGCAAACGAGATTGCCAAACGATCGCTTGCAGCAGGGATAACAACCGAAATTCTGGCGGAAATAAACGTCGGCGGCGAAGAGTCAAAAAGCGGCATAGAATGGGATGCCGCGGAGGAAACTCTGGCTGAGTTGGCTCAAATTGAAGGGATTAAGCTTTGCGGACTTATGGCAATTCCGCCGGTTTGCGAAAATAGTGCTCAGGCACGCAGTTTTTTTTCAAAAATGAGACGTTTGTTTGTTGACATTCGCAACAAAAAATTAGATAATACAGATATACGCATTTTATCAATGGGTATGTCTTCGGATTATTACGATGCAATACTTGAAGGTTCCACGCTTGTCCGTGTAGGTTCATCTGTTTTCGGCAAGCGTATATACTAATTTTATATTAGGAGGTACAGATGTAATGAAGATTAAAGATTCAGTCGGCAGATATCTCAGCTACAGCGACGGAGATTATTATGATGATGCTGACGGTGTTGATTACGACTATGATGACCAGGGCGAAGAAGAGGTAGAAGAGCCTGTAAAGAGCCGACGTTCATCCTCTCCCAAGAAGAGCTTTTTCGACTCATTGCGTGAGAAAGCATCAATGGTCACAACAAGACGTAAGGCAGAGCCCGACTATGACGGTGACTATGACGATGGCGATGGCGACGAAGAGTATGAGGATGATGATACCTATTACGAAGAGCCTCAGTCCAGACGCAGTTCAGCAAGCAATGTTGTTGATATCAACTCAAAGTCCAGATCAAACAACGCCAAGGTTGTTCTGATGAAGCCCACGAGGTATGATCCCAAAACCGTTAGTGATATCGCACAGCACGTCAACAGAAAGCGTCTTGTTCTTCTCAATCTTGAGCTTACCGGCAAATCCGATGCGCTCAGAATGATTGATTTCCTCAGCGGCGTTGCTTTTGCAAACAACGGCAAAATTACTAAAGTTGCAAATGATACTTTTTTCATTGTTCCGCACGATTATGACTTAACAGGCGATATGCTTGAAGGCTTTAAAACCGGCTTTTCCGGTATTTGATTAGGAGGACAAAAATATGACACCTGCACAAATCAGAGCACACAATTTCAGCTCATCCGGCAGAGGCGGATACAGTTCGATTGAGGTTGATGAGTTTATCGGCGAGATTGCAACTGCCGTTGACGCTATGAATCAGGAGAAAAATGAGTGTATCAGACGTATCAATGCTCTCACTGAGGAAGTAGCGGCATACAAGAAAGAAGAAAACTATATCAGCGCTGCTCTCCTTACAGCTCAGAAGGCATCTGCAGCAATCACAGCAGAGGCTGAGGAAGCTGCTAAGGCTACGGTAGCTTCGGCCAACGCACAGGCAGAGGAGATACTTGCTGATGCTCGCGCAAAGGCAGAGGCTATGCTTACTGATGCTGAGGAAAAGTCAAACAGCGTTGTCGAATCAGCTAACGCTCAGGCAGAAAAAACCCTCTCTGAGTCTGAGGCACTTGCAAATGAGCAGATTACCAACGCAGATACTTCATCAAGAGAAAAAATGATCAAAGCTGACAGCTATTACAGCGAGAAGGTTTCCGCTGCAGACAGAAAAGCAACTGAGCTTGTTGCAACAGCTGAGCAGCGTGCTGCAGAAATCACTCAGAAGTGTGATTCTGAGCAGGCTAAGCAGCAGAAAATTATTGATCTGCTCAAGTCAGAGGCTGACAGCTTCCGTTCAATGCTTCTCCTTTCTTATGCTGAACATATCGAACATATCAGAAATCTTCCCGAGCTTGTCGAAGAGGAGGCTCCTGTAGCAGATGAGGCTCCTGTAGCAGATGAGGCTCCTGCAGTAGAGGAAGCTGAGGAAGTTTTGCCTGCAGAGTCAGATGAAAAATTCGAAGACGATGAAGAAGTAATCGATATCGCTGAGGCAGTTTACACAGCAGGCGGCGAAGAATCTGCTGATGAACCCGCTGAAGAATCTGTCGATGGAAGTTTTGAGGAACTCTTCGGATCGGAAGATGAAGACGAAGATGAAGACGAAG
>JAFOBC010000109.1 GCA_017382015.1 Clostridia bacterium | reverse complement strand
TATGCCCACTGTGCAATCTCTTCGGGCGTTGCCCAACGCCTGAGGGGAGTTTCGTCCATTATCTGCGCCCACAGTACGGGGTCATTAATTACACATTCGTTGAGCGGTGTGAGCACTCCGCCGGGGTCAAGGCTGTTGCAGGTTGCCGAGTAGGGGGCAATGCGCATTGCAACGTTCTTGGTGTAGGCGAGCACGCCACCCTTGCTGGCGCAGTATTCGGGGAATTCGGCGCCCGTGTGTGCGCTTGCAGAGCCGATATTGAGTATTGATTTTATGTTTTCCTGTATGCCGTATTTTTCTGTAATTCGGATGAGCGCTTTGAGGTTTATGTCGATATCCTGCTCGTTTTGTGTGCCTGCGTTGTTGATGAGGATTTCAACGCCGTCTATCTTCGGCAAATTGTCTGTATCTCTGATATCCTGATGAATATGTGTGTATGATGCGTTTGTTATGCTTGCAGGCTGTCTGTCAATGCCGATAACGCTGTGACCTTCGTCAAGAAAAAGCTGAGCAATTGCCCGGCCGATGCCCTGTGATGAGCCTGTTACCAATACTTTCATTTCTTGTTTACCTTTCCGATGAATTCAAAGTAATCTTTGCCGACGGATTCGTTGCGCCATTTTTTTGTTATACGGTAGCCGATAGGGGAGAAGGCAACCTCCATTATAAGCTCCGCAACGGCGCCCGTCAGCGCACAGGTTGCACATTGCAGTACCGTCCAGCTGAATCCGTCCCAGAATATCGGGGCACATACAACAAAAACTATTATTGAGAAAATGAAATTGTCCAGAAACTGACCGATAAAGGTTGAAATGTACGTTCTTGCCGCAAATGCCGCCTTGCCGTCGGGCTTTTTCTTGAAACATCGGCCGATTATCTGGTTGAGCGTGTTATTGATTGCGGCAGAAGCAAGGAATGCGGTTGTACTGCCCAGCAGAATAAACCATGTGCCGCCGAAGATGGAATCGAATGCTGTGTAGTCGTTTGCGTTAGATGGTATGATGCTTGCTGCAAAGAATATGAGGCAGGTGAGCAGGTTTATAGCCGCGGCAAGTACGGATATGCTGGTTGAAGCCTTGGGACCGAAATGCTTTGTGATGATATCCATACACATAAACGACAGCCACGATATCAGCATACCTCCGTCAAGTGCAATCCAGTCCAGCTGAATGAGCGTTTTGTTGGCAAGCAGGTTCATGCTTATAACGCTTACCACAAACAGCGTTACAACCGTTGCGGGAATTGACCTGAGCAGAATTTTGTATTCGTTGAGCTCACGCCTTATTTTATCTGAGAATGTGTTGTTCAAATCGGTTATCTCCTTTGAATATCTGAAATATACTATATCATATATCGTGTTTATTTTCCATAAAAAATACTAATTTAACTTTATAAGTTGGATTATAATGACCAAAAGTAATAAATTTGCAATATGTTGTTGCAAATTTGTCGAAAAAGTGATAAAATGACTTGGAATATTGCTTTGAGAAAGGGTGTATAAATTGATCGCAGTTTTTCAAGACATTTTCAATAATATTCTCGGCATAAACATTGCTGAGGACTGGAAAATGTTCGTCATGTGGATTATCGGCGGCGTGCTGATTTTCCTCGCAATCAAAAAAGAAATGGAGCCCACCTTGCTTCTTCCCATGGGCTTTGGTGCAATCCTCGTCAATCTCCCCAATTCCGGTGCGAAGGCAGTTATAGATCACCTGTTTGATATAGGTATCAGTAACGAAGCTCATGAGCTTATGCCGCTGGTTCTCTTTATCGGTATCGGTGCGATGATTGATTTCGAGCCGCTGCTTACCAACCCGAAGCTGATGTTCTTCGGTGCTGCAGCTCAGTTTGGTATCTTCTTCACGCTTACAATGGCATCAATCCTCGGTTTCGATCTTGCTGATGCTGCTTCTGTTGCAATCATCGGTGCGGCAGACGGCCCGACATCTATTTTCGTCGCTCAGCAGCTCAATTCAAGCTATCTTTCAGCTATCATGGTTGCGGCTTACTCCTATATGGCTCTTGTTCCCCTTGTTCAGCCGCCCATCATCAAGCTCTGCACAAGCAAGAAAGAGCGTAAAATCCGTATGAAGTACCAGGGCAAAAAGGTTTCCAAGATGACAAAGATCCTTTTCCCGATTGTTGTTACTATCATCGTTGGTCTTTTCGCTCCCGATGCGGTTGCTCTTATCGGCTTCCTTATGTTCGGTAACCTTATCCGTGAGTGCGGCGTTCTCAACTCACTTTCCGAAACAGCACAGAACGTTCTTGCAAACCTTATCACAATCTTCCTTGGCATCACAATCGCTTCCAGAATGGTTGCTGATGAATTCCTCAAGGTTGAGACACTCCTCATCATGGGTCTCGGTCTTGTAGCTTTCGTTTTCGATACCTTCGGCGGTATTATGCTTGCAAAGGTTATGAACATCTTCTCAAAGAAGAACAAGATAAACCCGATGATCGGTGCATCCGGTATCTCTGCTTTCCCGATGTCAGCACGTGTTGTTCACAAGCTGGGTCTTGCAGAAGATCCTCAGAACTTCCTTCTGATGCACTCAATCGGTGTTAACGTATCCGGTCAGATTGCTTCCGTTATCGCGGGCGGTCTTATCCTCACATTCGCTAAAAGCGCATTAGGTCTGTAAGGAGGTTTGAGCAATGAATACACAGTCAACAACAAATGTAACAGAGCTTACTTCCGAGGAGCTTACAACAGTTGAAGAAACTTCGGTTGCTGAGACAACGGCTGTTGAAACCACAACCGTTGAACACGGTATCGGATTCACACCCGAAGGTCTTGAGTTTTCTCTTCCGATTATGGGCAAGGGTATGCTCGGCATCTTCATTGTTACGTCAATTATCGTTGCTGTAACAGTAATTCTCAATAAGGCAACAGCACCGCGCAAGCCCAAAGAGAAGAAAGATAAATAAAAAAATTAACGGCAATCCTCATCGAGGGTTGCCGTTGTTTTTTATCATCAGAATATTACACCGAGTATGTTCATCACTATTGTGCCTGCAGCATTCATAAAGAATGGTGATATGCGGCTTTCGTCAAGGTTCATATCGGCAATTTCAAAAGTTTCGTAAAGGCTTTGCGTGTCCGTTATCAGACCAAGCTGAGCGCCGCGGTCAATCAGCATAAGCGCCAGTATATGAAGTGAAAGCTCGCCGGCAAAGCGTGAGTAATCCAGCAGTTCAACTGTAGCGGTTGTGTGAGTGAGAAATTCGGACGAGCGGTCAACAATTTCTCTGGATGCTTTTACAAGCACATTGGGGTTACTCAGCTCGGGATATGCGCGCAGGTCTACGCTGATTACAACTGATTCAATATCCGGCTCAAGAAAGAGTGGCTCATACCAGCTCATCTGTGCAATTTCCTGCGCGATTGCTTCGGCTTCTTCGTTGCTGAAAATTTTAAATCTGTAATCAAAAAGTGTGCCTTTTTCAACGGTTTCGCCTTCGGCGGCAAGCGCAGGCACGGCGGCAGAAAAAATCAGAACCGCGCTCAGAAGGAATGCAATAAGTTTTTTCATATCTTGTAACCTCCCTGAAAGTAAAATTACGGTAACATTATATAGCTTGTATTTTCCTGTGTCAAGGTTTGGCAAATTTGCTTGTTTGTGATATAATGTGAGCGAGGTGATTTTATGCTCAGATACGATACACTTTCACCGGATATTGAGCTGAGAATAAGGCGCGACAGACTTACCGGTAACGTGCCTGAGTTCGGCTTCAACGATGATAATGCTTTGCGTCGCAGAGATTCGCACGACGTGCCGAGTGTTCTGCGTCCTGCTTTTATCCGTGATATTGATAAAATTATGCACTGCGCTTATTACAACCGTTATACGGATAAAACGCAGGTGTTTTCGTTCTATAAAAACGATGATATAACCCGACGTACACTTCACGTTCAGCTTGTTTCGCGCATTGCCCGCACTATCGGCAGGGCGCTCGGTCTTAATCTGGAGCTGATTGAGGCGATTGCACTTGGTCACGATATAGGTCATACTCCGTTCGGTCACGCAGGTGAGGAGTATCTGGATGAACTGCTCTGCAAATACAGCGGCAGACATTTCAGCCACAACATCCACTCTGTGCGTGTGCTGGACAGCATTTTTCCGTTTAACATAACACTGCAAACGCTCAACGGTATCGCTTCGCACGACGGCGAGATGGAGCTTTGCGAGTACAGACCCAGAAGCCTTGATAACTTCTCGCAGTTTGATGAGCAAATTGAGCAGTGTTATCTGGATAAAAGCAATGTTCGCCTGCTTGTGCCGTGTACGCTGGAGGGTTGTGTTGTGCGCATCTCCGATATAATCGCATACCTCGGCAAAGACAGGCAGGATGCTGACAGGGCAAAGGTTGCCGCAGATGATGCTTTCCTCGGCGGACGTCTTGGCAAAACGAATGCGGAAATCATCAATAACCTGAGCGTGAACATTGTTGAAAACAGCTACGGCAAGCCTTATATAAAAATGGACAGCGACGTTTTTGCCGAGCTGAAAAATGCGAAGAATGAAAACTACCGCTACATCTATAAAGAAGACTCTGTTCGCGAGAAAATCGAGAGTACGGTCAAGCCTATGATGACTCAGCTTTATGAACGGCTGCTCGATGACCTTGTAAGCGGTAAGAGTGATTCTCCCGTGTTTACCCACCATATTGAATATCTCGGTAAAGTGCACTACTCGCGCGATTTCCCTTACAGTGAAACTGAGCCGACGCAAATTGTTGCCGACTATATCGCAAGTATGACGGATGATTATTTTGTCGATTTGTATGCTCATCTTTTTCCCGGAAGTCCGCTTAAAATAAAATACAACGGTTACTTTGAATAAGAGAAAAAACTCACCGCCGTATAGGTGGTGAGTTTTTCTGTATAAGCATTATAACATATAAATATTTTAATTACAAGGCTTGCATTGGGCGCAAATTATTGTTAGTATGTATCGTGTTGATGTATGTCCGAATTTATTTTGAGAGGAGGAGTATGATGAGAGGTGCGGTAGATTTCAAAGCAAAGGCGCACGTTTTCCGCAACACCTGGTTTATGATTAAGTGCGGTCTCAAGTGCGCACCGCTGTCGGTGCTGATAATTTATATGGCTTATATCGCTGAAAACGTTTATTACGCTGTTGTGTTCAACGTTATGTTTTTGAAGACGGCGCTTGCCATTATCGAGGGTAACGGCACTTTCAAAGAGTTTGCAATTAAAATCGGTCTGATTATTTTTGGCAAGGTTGCTATAGATCTGTTCTCTTATTATGCGTTTCATCCCGTCAGGGAAAAGTTTGAGATTAAGTGTGAGAGCTATCTCAACGAGCTTATATTCAAAAAAGCTCAGGAGGTTGAGCTTGGCTGCTATGAAGACCCCGACTTTTTTGATAACTACAACAGGGCAACGTGGGTAGTAGAGAAAGGCGGCTTCAAGCGAATTATTGAGGGCACAGGCTGGACTCTGGGCAGCGCCGTCAGCGTTATTTCGCTTTCCGCTTATCTTTACAGCCTCGACCCGTTTTTGGTTTTGTTTATTCTTTGTCCGCTTATCGTTATTATTTTCAGAGTAAAGCGTAATCAGGTTGAGTTTGTAAGAGAGAAAGAAATGACTCCCTTTGAGCGCCAGAAGGATTATACCAAAAGAACGGTGCTGCTCAAGGACTTTGCAAAAGAAATCAAGACCACAAACATATTCGACGTTATAAGAAAGCGATTCGTGCAGGCGATTGACAATAACATTCAGGTTATCCGCAAATACGGCTGGCGCATTGCAATACTTGAAGCTTTCAGTGATTTTTTTGGTGTGGTAATTCCCATTGCGGGCGGTTTGGGTTATGGTTGTTATCGTCTTATTGTTCTGGAAAATATCACTATCTCTGAATTTTCGGTGCTTGTTTCTGCAATCACCAACTGCCGCGATAAGCTCAATCAGCTTGCCCACTATTTCACTATGCAGCAAAAGCATTGCCTTTGGGTGCAGAATATGCGTGAGTTCCTCGCTTATGAGCCTAAGGTTAAGGGCGGCACGCTTGTGCCCGGCGAGTTTGAAAGCCTTGAGTTCAGAAATGTTTCTTTCGGATACAATGCAAAAAAAGATTATACACTTAAAAATATTTCATTTAAACTCAATAAGGGCGACAGGATTGCTATCGTAGGTCATAACGGCGCAGGCAAAACTACGCTGTCCAAGCTTATTATGCGCCTTTATGATGTGAGTGAAGGCGAAATACTTTACAACGGTGTAAACATAAAAGAATACGATTTGCTTAAGTACAGAGATAAATTTGCAAGCGTTTTTCAGGATTACAGAGTGTTTGCAATGACTGTTGCCGAAAACGTGCTCGTTGAAGAGGTCGATGAAAGCAATATCGAGCGTGCCCGTGAATCACTGCAAAAAAGTGACGTTTACGAGAAAATTCAGACCCTGCCTATGGGAATTGATAATATTCTCACAAGAGAGTTTGATGATGAGGGTGCTCTGCTTTCGGGCGGTCAGTGCCAGAAGGTCAGCATCGCAAGAATGTTTGCAAAGCGCTTTGATATTGCGATTCTTGATGAGCCGTCATCGGCGCTTGACCCGGTTGCAGAGTCGAAAATGTACAATAACCTTATGGAGGGTACAAAAGACAAGACGGTTATATATATTTCTCACCGTCTTTCAAGCGCAACACAGAGCGACTGCATATTCGTCTTTGCAGGCGGCGAGCTGATTGAGCACGGTACGCACGATGAGCTTATGAGCAGCGGCGGCGAATACTGCGAAATGTTCACACTGCAGGCCTCAGGCTACAGAGAGGAGGACGCAGAGGATGAAGAATAAGAAAAACAAAACGGAAAAATCACACAGCATACTTAACTATCTTTATATGCTGCGCTTCATCATAAAGCAGTCACCGTTTCTCCTGTTCCATTATATTATGGCAGACGTGCTTACCAACGTGCCGTGGCTGATGGCAAACGTTGTGTTGCTCAAATACATAATTGATGTCGTTACGCAGGGGTACGGCTACCACCGCATACTTATCGCGTTTTCTGTTTTTGCCGTGCTTATTGTTGTAGGCAATATTTACAACACGATTTTTCACGAGCTTTATTTCTCCAAGCAAAAGGAAAAGATGCACTATAAGCTCTATACTTTGATATACGAAAAAGCCGCAAAGATGGACTTTGAATCGTATGACGACCCTGAGTTCTATAACGATTTTGTGCTTGCGATGAATTCGATGAGCGACAGAGTGGAAAGTGTAATCGGTTGTACTCATCAGATTTTCAGAAACGTCTTTTTCTATTTTGACAGTAACAACGGTAATTGCTACAATCGACCCGATGAGCCTTT
This sequence comes from Clostridia bacterium, assembly GCA_017382015.1. Taxonomy (GTDB): domain Bacteria; phylum Bacillota; class Clostridia; order Oscillospirales; family Acutalibacteraceae; genus UBA8612. The sequence goes on along the minus strand of JAFOBC010000109.1, from coordinate 6,094 downwards.
TGTTTGTGCTTGCCTGCGTTGGTATTATGGTGCCGGTCGGCAGAATTATAGCAAAGACCAATGTTGAAAAGAAGAAAGCGATGACTCCGCTTGACCGCAAGAATATGTATTTTTCGCGTGTATTTTATCTGCAGGATTATGCCAAGGAGCTTCGCCTCAACCCTGCGGGCGAGATGATTGAACGCAGATACTCGGCAAATATATCCGACAGATTAAAGACGATTTCACCCTTCCTTTTAAAGCAGTGGATGCTGTATTTTTCGCAGGACAGTCTGCCGCTGTCGGTGCTTATCAGCTTTGGTGTTACGCTCTATATGGGCTACAAGGCTATTGTCACCAAAGAAATCGGCATGGGCGATTTTGTAGCAACATTCAATGGCGTTACCGTTGTCAGCACGAGCGTTTTTGCGCTTACAACGTGGTTTTCCGTAACTTTCCGCGAAAACGGACTTTACGTAGAGAAGTTCAAAAAGTTTATGTCGGCAGAAGAAAAAATCAAGGATGGCGAGCTTGAAACAAAGTTTGAAAAGCCCGTAACCTTAAAGCTTGAAAACGTGTCGTTTACTTATCCCGGTACCGATAAGCCTACGCTCAAAAACATCAACCTTGAAATCAAGCCTTACCAGAAAATTGCGCTTGTAGGCTATAACGGAGCGGGTAAAACGACTCTTACTAATCTGCTTCTTCGTCTTTACGACGTCACAGAGGGCGAGATTACGGCTGACGGCGTAAATATCAAAAACTGGAAAGTGAAATCGTACCACGAAAACTATGCCGCCGTTTTTCAGGATTTCTCACTCTTTGGTGCATCCCTTGCCGAAAATGTAGCAATGCAGGATTGCCCCGATAAAGATAGGGTTGAAGCGGCGCTCAGAGAGAGCAGCTTTTCCAAAAAATTACCCGACGGAACGGATACGATTCTGCTCAGGGAGTTTGATGATGACGGTGTATCGCTCTCCGGCGGCGAGGCACAGAAGGTTGCCGTTGCAAGAGCATTCTATAAGGATTGTCCGTTTGCGATTCTCGATGAGCCCAGCGCAAACCTTGACCCCGTTTCGGAGTACTCGCTCAACGAGGCTATGTCCAGAGCAGCTAAGGATAAAACGGTTATATTCATTTCACACCGCCTTTCAACAACAGTTATGGCGGACGTTATCTATATGCTCGAAAACGGCGAGATTGTAGAAAGCGGCACGCACGAAGAGTTGATGGCAATGAACGGCAAATACGCCTATATGTTCAACCTTCAGGCGGAGAAATATAAGAACAATTAATCTTTTACAGGTGAACTCAATGGAAATAACAGCGCTGATTGAAAATACGTCCTGCTCTGAGGGTGTTGGTGCAGAGCATGGCTTGAGCCTTTATATCAAGGCGAACGGTAAGAAGCTTCTTTTTGATATGGGGCAGACCGATTTGTTCACCGCCAATGCGCAGGTGCTCGGCGCAGATTTGTCTGCGGTGGATTTTGCCGTGCTTTCTCACGGCCACTATGACCACGGCGGAGGGCTCAAGCGCTTTCTTGAAATCAACAAGACAGCGCCCGTCTATCTGAGTCGGTATGCTTTTGGCGATTACTACAACGGCACAGAAAAATACATCGGCCTTGATAAAACTCTTCAGAACAGTGAGCGGCTTATTTTTGTCGGCGACGAAATGAAGATTTGCGACGGATTCACTCTCTATTCGTGCAATGATAAACCCCGTGAGCGTGACCTCGGTTCGTTCGGACTAAACAAAAAAGCTGATGACGAGTTTGCGGCAGATGATTTTCTGCATGAGCAGTACCTTCTCATTGAGGAGGGCGGCAAGCGAGTGCTGATAAGCGGTTGCTCGCACAAGGGCGTTATGGATATTGTCAGTTGGTTTGAGCCGGATGTGTTTGTTGGCGGCTTCCATTATTCAAGCCTTGCAAGGGACGAAAAGCTGAAAGGCTATTCGGAATATCTGGCGGCTTTCAATACAGATTATTACACCTGCCACTGTACGGGTGTGGATCAGTTTGATTATATGTCGGGTTATATGCCGCGGCTGAAATATCTCTCTTGCGGCCAAACAGTTAGTATATGATTTGATGCACCGATCGGGCGTTAGCGAAGATTGGTGCATTTTATTTTGAGAAATCTTTTCAAAACAGCGATAAGGTGGTATAATAAAACTGCAGTTTTCTCACGGCAGGAGGTTGTTTGTTTGAAAGAGGTATTGTTAACCGCACTCGGTGTAGGCGGTGCTACACTTATAGGCTCGGTAATCGGTTTTATTTTCAAAAAAATATCGCACAAGTTTTCGGATATTGTGCTTGGCTTTGCGGCAGGCGTTATGCTTTCTGCCGCTGTGCTTGGGCTGATTGTGCCGTCCATTGAGCGGGGCGGCAAATACGGCATCGTTGTTACTGTTGCAGGTGTTTTTGCAGGTGCGCTCTGCCTTAATCTTATTGATAAGCTTGTGCCTCATCTTCATAAGCTTGTAGGCCCTGAAGATGAAAAGCACCACAACGCAAACCTGAGCAAGGTGCTGCTTTTTGTTACGGCTATTGCAATACACAATCTGCCCGAGGGCATTGCGGCAGGTGTCGGCTTCGGCTCGGGCGATACTGCTCAGGGTCTGCTTATTGCAGGCGGCATAGCGCTGCAGAATATACCTGAGGGTATGGTTATAAGTGCGCCGATGCTGGCGGCAGGTGTCAGCCCTAAAAAAACGTTTCTCTGTGCCGCGGCAACAGGTGTTATTGAGGTTGTAGGTACACTTATAGGTTATTTTGCCGTCAGCTTTTCTGCGGCAATTCTTCCGTTTGCGCTTAGCTTTGCAGGCGGTACAATGCTCTACGTTGTAAGTGACGAAATGATTCCCGAAACCCATGCCCACGGCAATCAGCGCGGTGCGACCTATGCTCTGCTCGTCGGCTTTTGCGTTATGCTCGTTTCCGACGTACTGTTGGGATAATCCGCAAAAAAATAAAGCCCTGACAACACCTTGTGTGTTGTCGGGGCTTTTTGCTTATTGTCTTTGTGCTGAGTAGATTACGTCAACACTCTTTTTGAACAGCATATAATCGTATTGCGGTCTCCAGCTGTCGCCAGTTTTAACGTCTGCTTTGAAGCTTTCTTCGCTTTGTGCAACGTTAATCTGTGTAACGCCCATAAGGTTTCCGCTTTCCTTATAAACGTCGTCCCAGAATGCGTGGTGTCCGATAAACGTTACGCTTTCGGGGATGTAAATATAGGTCAGCGCCTGGTTGTAGCTGAGAGCATCGGATCCGATATATTCAAGTCCCTCGGGGAGAGAATTATAAACCGTGCCGAGCGCTTCAATACTGCTGAATTTTGTGTCGGCAACGTCTGTTGCTGTGTAGCTGTAGATGTTGTCGAGCGAGGGCGTGTTGCCCCACTCGTCCTTAGGCTCGTGAAGTTTGAAAACGCTGAGCGTTTCCATTCGTGTAAGTCCTTCGGGGAGGTAGAGTGTTCTGATGTTAGCGTAGCCGAAGCAGTGCTCGCCGAGTGTTGTAACGGTGGATGGTACAACATAGGTCTGTACGTCGAGTATGTACTGCTCTGTTGAGTCAGCGCGGTAAGATTCGCTTTCGTAGCCGTATTTCTTTCTGAGGTACTCATCGTGGTTGCAGGGGTAGTTGATAAGTACGGTTTTATCCTTGTTGTAAAGCACGCCGTCAATATCGCAGTAGTACGGGTTGTTTTCGTCAACCTCGATGTTTTCGAGTGCCCAGCAGGAGTAGAAAGCCTGGCTCTGGATAAACTCAACGTCTGCGCCGATGTAAATTGTTTTGATTTTGTCGTCGCAGTTGAGTGAGTATGACCTGATTTCGGTTACCTTTTTGCTCTCATCTTTTGTGAATACGTATTCCTTTGTAATCTGGTCGTATTCAACAGTTGTGACGTAGTCGATGTTAAGCTCGGTCATTACGCCAGTGTTGCTGAATTTGGAGAGGCGATACGCACCGCTGTCTGTTGTTTCATATTCGAAGGTGTCCTTGTTTGCAATTGCCAGGATACTGAAATAGCAGGAGAGGGCAACAGCTATAACAATTGTTACGGTAAAGACTATCTTTTTGAGGGTGAAATACTTGTATGGTTTACCGATGTGCGGTGCGGCAAGACCCGGCACCTGATATGTCCATATTTCGTCCTCGGGGATATCAAGATGCACTTCCTGGTCGTTGATACGGGGCTGAGCGTTATTGTCAGCTTCGTTGAGGGGAGGTGTGTTTTTGTTTTTCTTACTCATTTCGGCACCTCCTTAACCCTTGTATCCGCCCGAAACCTTTTCGTTGGCTTCAGCGGCATTCTTTTCGGTTACTTCAGCGCGTCGTTTGAGCACTTCCATAACCATATTCTGCTTCTTGCTGTCGTAGTCCCAGAAGAAATAGGGGATTGTCATAAGCACGAAGCCGATAATATCAACGATAAGCGGGATTGCGATAATGCTTCTTCTGGATGCGTCAACAAACAGCACTTCCCAGTTGCTGTTGAAGCCGTAGCGCAGAAGGAACAGCGGAATAAGCAGGCCGATAAAAGAAACTACGGGGCCTGTGAACCAACCGAATACGCCTGCAAAGCTTTCGAGTCTTTCTCCCGAAATATACATCTGATAGTCGCCGATTCGTACGTCCATATCGTGGCCTGCCGTTGTGGGCACGGTCTTGGTCATCTCCATAAAGAACAGCACGACAACGCATATTGTACCGCAAAGGGTGAGGTTGTCGCCGCAGAACCAGATTGCCGCAACTATGGCGGCGTTGCCGAGTGCTCTGGTGAGCTGATAGAAAATCATTATCTGCTTGTAGGAGAAGCGTTTAAGGAAATAGGGCGAGAAGAAATCCGGCGGAGTGCCTGCAAATGAAATCAGCATAACAATAAGGCTGTAGGGCAGACCGCTCAGGCGGAATGTGTAGAAATAGAGAACGGTGACAAACGGCAGCATACCGTTGCCCAATGCATCTATAAGTCCTACGACGTTTTTAATGAGAAGGTATTTGTTTTTGAGAACGCCGAACATACCGTCCCAGAACTTAATCTGCACCTTTTTCTCAACGGGCGGTTGCGGAATTCTCTCTTTGATTCTGCCTGCAAAAATCATAGTCATTGCGGCAAGGATGATGAAAGTTATCGGGATTACGTAGCGGTAAACGTTGATATCTGCCCACTCGTTACGGAGCATACCGATAAATACCGGCATAATGATACCGACGATTGTGTTGAAGAAATGGGATATTTTAACGGGGTAGCTTCGCACATAAATACGCTCCTGCAGGTTGGGGCTGATGCTCTTTGTGCAGGTTTCCATATTGTTTGCAAAACCGAATACGTTGTAAGTAGCGAACAGAAGGTTGGCAACCCATACGCGCGTTGCAACGTCGGGAATGTTGTATACGGGCAGCCAGCCGATAAGGATAACCATTATACACTTGGGTACAACGTCGCAGTAGAGTGAGTATTTGTATCTGCCGTATTTGGGCAGAAGCTTTTTGCGCCAGAAGATGTTTCGTGCGCCGACCCAACCCGTGTAGAGGAAGTGTGTGCCGAATGTTTTGAAACAGGCGGTTGCGTTCATTCCTTCAAGGCTGTTGAGGTAGCGTATAAATCCGCTGCTCGGGTCAAACAGACTTGCATAGTCAAACACAATGGTTGATATACCGAACGCTATCATCGCAAAGTATACGCCGTAGAATTTTTTCTCGGTTCGTTTTGGCAGGAAACCGAGGTTGTCACATACAAGCCACCACATCAGTGCTGATATGTAGCCAAGCGGCATATTGATAATGCCTATGATTGAAAATGTAAGATACGGAAGCTTGTAGTGGTGCATAATGAGATAACAGGCCGAGAAAAAGCCTATGTATTCAAGCACCTTTGAACCCGCATAGTTACTTCCTACCGCGAGCACAACGTCCTTGTACTCTTTGTACGGTACGTACTTGCCTTCGGCAGGAGTGTTCCAGTGGGTTTTGATTTCCGTAAAAAACGCTTTGACCGTGTCAACAGACAAGGTCTTTTTCTTGTCGCTCATGGAAACCTCTCCTTAATATTTTATATGGTGAATATTATACCAAAACGCGCGGATATTTACAAGAGATTTT
>JAFOBC010000108.1 GCA_017382015.1 Clostridia bacterium | reverse complement strand
CGTATGAATTCATAAAATATCTGCCCTATATAAGGTTTGCCGAAACAGAAGAAGAAATTAAAGCTGCTTTTGATGAGCTTATCCTGATGGATAACTGTCAGTACGACAACACTCCTCTGATTGCCTATTACGAAAAACTTGCAGATGTTCTCAAACATGATTAATAAAAAACAAAAGGTGGGCTGTTTATGGACTTGATTTCGATTATTGTTCCTGTTTACAACGTTGAAAAATACATTCATCAATGTGTTGATTCAATAATAAACCAGACATATACAAACCTTGAAATTATACTTGTTGACGACGGCAGCCCCGACAACTGCGGCAGAATCTGCGACGAATATGCCGCAAAAGACAGCCGCATCAAGGTTATTCATCAGGCAAACCAGGGGCTTTCTGCAGCAAGAAATGCCGGAGTAGCTCTTTCAAATGCCGAATGGATAAGTTTTGTTGACAGTGACGATATTATTCATCCACAGGCGATTGAACTAATGTTTTCTGCTTTAAAGAAAGAAAAGGCTGACATTTCTACAGCTCATATGACAAACTTTGAAGATGGCAACATCCCTGATTCTTTTTACTCAAAATTTTCTGAAAAGTATACCATAAACGAAGTTAACGAAGAGTTTTTGTCGGAAATTTTTCCAGATTCTCGTTATCACTCCGCTTGCAACAGAATAATTAATAAAAAGTTTTTGATTGAATTTCCTTTTGAAGTCGGCAGATACCACGAAGACAGCCCTGTTATCTCTAAAATTTTGTATTTTTCGCAACGAATGGTTATCGTTCCATATGAATTATATTTTTACCGAAACAATCAAAACAGCATTACAAGAACAAATTTCACATTAAAAAATCTTGATTTGCTTTGGGCTTGGGAACAGCAGATTGAATTTTATAAGTCAATCGGGTTCAAAAAAATGCAGAAAATTCTTGAATTTCAATATTTTTTCTCAGCAGGAAAATTCTATAATAATATTTTAGAATCAAAAGATATCGACCATACGGAAGCAAAAAAACTCAAGCGTTATACGTTCAGAAAATATTTCCATATCTTATTCTGTGAACAATTTCCGTTGAATGAACGTCTTTATTGTTTTGAATTTTTCAGCGTCAAAACTGCTATGATTTTTTGGGTAATTCTTGGTTACGTAAATAAATTCAAAAATAAAATTAACGCAGACAACGCAAACTGATTTTGTCATACAAAAAGGAGATGATGAGTATGCCTCAAATAAGTATAGTTATACCTGTTTATAATGTCGAAGCATATATCTCTGCTTGTATTACTGATATACTCAATCAGACCTTCAGTGATTTTGAGCTGATTCTGGTTAACGACGGTTCGACGGATTCGAGCGGATCAATCTGCGATGAATTTGCTAGAATCGATAATCGCATCCGTGTTATACACAAGAAAAACGGCGGTGCATCAGATGCGCGCAACTGCGGTATTGACGTTGCAAAAGGTGACTGGATAATGTTCTTTGACAGCGATGACTGCTTTGAGCCCAATATTGTTCAGACGCTTTATGAAACAGCACAAAGAGAAAATGCTGATATGGCTGTGTGCAGCATTGATTTGTTTAATGAAGATTATTTGGAAGAAAAATATATACCCGATCACTTTGCTGTAACGCCCGGAATATTTTCAGGCTCGGAAATTTTATCAACCGGTCGTATCCCGACTATATATGTTACCCCATGGTGTAAAATTTTTAAAAAAGCTCTTTTTGATAATCTGCGTTACACCGTCGGCAGAATATGTGAAGATGAAGCTATTATTCACCGCATTCTCCACAGGTGCAAAAAAATAGTCGTAACAAGCGATATACTCTACCATTACCGTCAACTGCAAAACAGCGTATCCCACACCGTTTCGCCCAAAAGGCTTGATGCTCTGTACGCTTTTTACGATAGGTTTTTCTTTTACAAGGAAAACAATATTCAAAATTCAAGTATTGTTCTCAACTCCTATTTCTGGAATCTGGATAATTATTATTTAAGGGTTGAGAAAAATACCGAATCTGCACCAAGGCTTCGTGAGTGTCTGAAAAACACAAGAAAACTTATACCGCACTATCTGAAACAAAAAGACATCTCAATAAAAGACAGAATATTGAAGCTTCTTTTCTGCATTTCACCCACGATATATAAACTGATAACTAAAAGATAGCAGGTAACCCGCTTATGCAAAAATCTTTTAAAAACTGGCTTGTCGCCTCTGATATTGACGGCACTCTCCACTCAAAAATCCGCACCCTGCCCGAAATCAACAAAAAAACAATCGACAAATTCATGGCTCACGGAGGCAACTTCACGCTTGCCTCCGGCAGACCTGTGCATTCACTTGAGCGAGCATACCGCAGGGTTAACCCCAACTGCCCCGCAATTATCCTCAACGGCTCGGGTATATACGATTTCCACACAAATTCTCTCGTCTGGAAGAAAACAGTTTCACAGCCCGGCAGAGACTTTGTCAAAGCAATGCGCAAAAAGTACTCAAAGGGCTTAAATCGCCTTGAGGTCGGTATTTTCGGCCTTGACAGAGCTTATATCACCGACAAAGGCATACTTTCCCTCGGGCAGGTTTTCCTCGATAACGTGCCTTATATCGTCACAGATATAGATTCTGTACCTGATGACGATTGGTTCAAGGTTATCTTCTGGGGCAATCCGCTCACCATAAGCAAACTCAAGAAAGACGCTGAAGCGGCAGAAGAAGTCGGTACGTTTATGGCGTCATCTCCCATAACTTTTGAGATGCTCGAAAAAGGTGTACACAAAGGCACGGCCGTTATGAAGCTGGCAGAACTGCTCGGCGTTGAGCCTGCTCACACAGCTGCAATCGGCGACTACTATAACGATTGGGATATGCTTAAAACAGTAGGTTTCCCTGCGTGCGCAGGTCAGGCACCCAAGCCGATTCATAAAATCTGCAAATATGTTGCCTGCCACTGTAACAACGGCTGTGTTGCAGACCTACTCAGGCTTATTATGAGCGGCAAAGCAGACAACCTCATCTGACTCTTTATTATTATTCTTGACAAATATGTATATTAGATTTATAATTCAATATATGTGGTTCGATGCGCTGTGGAATTGTTCCGCAGTGCATCAATCTCTTTAAAGGAGCTTTTATTAATGAGCAAAACATTTTTGCCCGCAGGCTACAAATCAGCCCTGAGTGTACACGATACTCAGATTGCAATCGGTTCAATCAAATACATCTTCAACAAAAACCTCTGCAAGGCACTCAACCTCAGCCGTGTTTCCGCACCGCTGTTTGTTGACGCAAGCACAGGCTTCAACGACGACCTCAACGGTGTTGAGCGCGCCGTTGCCTTCGACATTAAGGAAACAGGCAGCGTTGCTCAGGTTGTTCACTCGCTTGCAAAATGGAAGCGCTACGCACTCTACAAGTACGGCTTCTCCGCAGGCGAAGGCATCGTTACGGATATGAACGCAATCCGCCGTGACGAGGAGATGGACAATATCCACTCCATATACGTTGACCAGTGGGACTGGGAAAAGGTTATCTCACGCGAGCAGCGCAACGTCAGCTTCCTCAAGGAGACGGTTGACGCTATTGTAGGCGCAATCTGCGACACCTTTGATACAGTTAAAGAGACCTACCCCTCAATCAAGGTAAGCCTCAACAGACAGGTAAAATACATCACTACATATGAGCTTGAGGCACTCTACCCGGATATGACCTCAAAACAGCGCGAAAACGCCATTGCTAAGGAATACGGCACAGTATTCCTGATGCAGATTGGTGACGTGCTCGCTTCCGGCGAAAAGCACGACGGACGCGCACCCGACTACGACGATTGGACGCTCAACGGTGACCTCCTCTTCTACAACGAGGTGCTCGGCTGTGCATTCGAGATTTCATCTATGGGTATACGCGTTGATGCTGATGCGCTTCGCTCACAGCTCAACAAAGCAGGCTGCCCCGAAAGAGCAGAGCTTATGTTCCACTCTCTCCTGCTCGACGGCACACTTCCCCTCACAATGGGCGGCGGTATTGGCCAGTCACGCCTTTGTATGCTGATGCTCGGCAAAGCCCACATCGGCGAGGTTCAGGTATCTGTATGGGATACTGAAACCTCACGCATCTGCCGCGAAAACGGCATCGAACTGCTTTAATTACTGAATTTCACCTACAAAGGAGAAACATAAAATGAAACATTTACTCAAGCTTTCCGACCTTTCAAAGCAGGAAATCATCGACATACTCGACCTTGCAGATCAGCTCAAATACGCAAAGAAAAACGGCATTGAGCACAAGTACCTTGCAGGTAAGACTCTCGGTATGATATTCCAGAAATCATCTACCAGAACCCGTGTATCCTTCGAGGTAGGCATCTACGATCTCGGTGGCAGCGCACTCTTCCTCAGCTCACGCGATCTCCAGATCGGCAGAGGCGAGCCTGTTGAAGACACAGCACGCGTTCTCTCCCGTTACCTTGACGGTATCATGATCCGCACCTTCGACCAGGAAGAGGTTGAAACACTTGCAAAGGTCGGCTCAATTCCGATAATCAACGGTCTTACAGACTACTGCCACCCCTGCCAGGTACTTGCTGACCTTATGACAATCCGTGAGCACAAGGGCTCACTTGAAGGTCTCAAGCTCTGCTATGTAGGCGACGGCAACAATATGGCAAACTCCCTCATCGCAGGCTGTATCAAGGTCGGCATGAAGGTAAGCATCGCCTGCCCCGACGAATATCAGCCCGATGCTGAACTTATGAAGTGGGCTGCCGAAAACGGCGAGTTCTGCTGCACAAGCGACATCGCTGCAGCTGTTAAGGATGCTGACGTTCTCTACACCGACGTATGGGCTTCCATGGGTCAGGAGGGCGAAGCTGAAGAGCGTAAGAAGATCTTCAAGAACTTCCAGATCAATGATGAGGTTATGGCTCTCGCTGCTGACGGCGCAATGGTGCTCCATTGTCTCCCTGCTCACCGTGAGGAAGAAATCACGGCAAAGGTATTCGAAGAGCACGCTGACGAAATCTTCGACGAGGCTGAGAACCGCCTGCACGCACAGAAGGCTGTTATGGTCAAGTGCATGGGCGACGGCACACACTGATGCGCCGCGTATTTTCACAAATTTTAAATCTGTTTTTTCCTGCCCGCTGTCCTGTCTGTAATGAGATTGGACAGCGGCATCTGCATATGTGCGAAAATTGCGAGAAAGAGGTAGAACGAATCGACTACAGATGTTTGGGGTGCGGATTACCGCAGACCGCCTGCCTGTGCTCACGCAACAATTTTTCACTCGTTCTCGCCTCCCCTTTTCTCTATAAGGATAACATTCGCCTTGCTATTCACCGCTTCAAATTCCGCAATGAAACAGAGCTGGCGGTATTCTTTGGCAAAGAGGTTGCTCAATGCGTTGCCAAAGAATTCGGCGACGTGAAATTTGATGTTGTCACCTGCGTGCCGCAGACAAAGCGCAAGCGCCGCAAACGCGGATTCAACCAATCTGCCCTGCTTGCAAAGCGTGTTGCTGCCGAGCTTTCTCTGCCGTTTAACGAGCTGTTGCTGTTCAAAACGCGCGAAACTGCCGACCAGCACGACATGAGAGGTAAGGACAGGCTCAAGAACCTCAAAAACGCTTTCACGGCAGAAAACGAGGACGCCGTAAGAGGCAAAACAATACTTCTTTGCGACGATATAAAAACAACGGGAGCAACGCTCAACGAATGCCGCAAGGCGCTGTTCCGTGCAGGCGCAGCCGCCGTATGCTGTACAACAATTGCCGTAACTCCCGAAAAGGTAATATAAATACAAAAAACGGAAGACACTTCGTATGAAGCATCTTCCGTTTGTTTTTTTATTCAGCTGTAAGAGGAGAAGACTGCATACCGAAGCAGTTTTCTGCCACAACTTCAAGTGTGTAATCGCCGTCGGGCAGATTCTCAAGCTTGATTGTAACGGTGTCAGGCACATCGTAGTTGTAATACTCGGGCAGAGTTTTGCCTACGGGTGTTCTGTTGCCCTCAGCGTCAACTGCGTATGCTCTGTACATAAATATGGGCATACCGTCCTTTGACTCTGCGGCGGCAAAAGTAACCTTGTTCCCCTTGAATTCAAGAGTTGTTCCCTCTTTGAATTCCGGCTTTCTTGCACGAAGCATCTGTGCCGCTCTTGAATATGAACGGTCAAACGGAGTGTTTAGCATATATTCTACGAGATACTCCTCTGCACCAAGGTCAACCGCTCTGAGACGGATGCGGTTGTTTGCATCAACCTCAACAACCCAGAAGCTTGCAACCTTCTTATGTCCCTGCGGATGAACTGTGCGCTCATCGTCAACCGTAAGCTCTACGTAGTAAAGTCCGCCTGTACCTAAGGCTGTAAAGCCGCCCTGCCAGATTGAGCGCGCATCGTTGATCGGGTAATGTGAGTGACCCGAGAAATCAACAACCTGAGGATATCTCTCAAGAATATCCTTGAAGTCGGGCATACCCCAGCCTTCAAAATCCGAACTGCCGTAAACAGTATTGGAAACGTGCTCGTGATGAATAACGAAAATCGGCTTGAAAGGATCGTCTGCAACAGCGGCATCAAGCTGCTCCTTGAGCCAATCCTTCTGATACTGGCTGTAGTGCTCGCCTGCTGTTTCTGACCTTGAAAGACCGATAAAGTGGAAGCCGTTGATAACCCTGTGGAAGTCAGTTTCCTGACCGGTTACCTGTGTGAAATAATCAAGGGCATTTACATCCATTGTTCCGCTGTCGTGTGACTTTGCAACGACAGAGAGAAACTGTGTGTCACCGGTGAGCACAGCATCGGCTGCAGCCTTATAGCTTGCAAAGCCGAGCTTTGTGCCGTCGTCTGTAAGGTCGCCTGCCATAAGCACAGCATCAAGTCTGTTATATTCCTCATCGTTTTCAGCGACATCATAGCCAAACCTGATCATTTTCTGAAGGCGTGTTGTCTGGGTGTCACCCATTGTCATAACGTGAGAATCACTGCTGATAACAAAACGAAGCACCGGTGTAAAATCGCCTGTATCTTCCGGAGATTCCGGCTTTACGAACGTTGCCGTTATTGTGCCCAGAAAAGTTAGAAAAGAGAGAAAAAAAGCTATTAATGAATTCATAATTATCTCCTCGTCTTATTTCTTCTTGTTTTTGCGCTGTGCACGAAGCTCGGCTGCGTGTGCCTTTTCAGCAGCTGCCTTGGCTGCCTCCTCTTCGGCGATGAGGCGCTCAGCCTCTTCATATCTTACCCTTGCTTCATCATACATAGCATCAATTTCGTCGTAATGAGTATAGTTTTCTGCCATTACAACAAGCTTCTTTGCATCGAGATAGGGTTTTGCAACACGGTTGTAGAGAGAGCTTTCGTCCGTTGCCTTCTTAAGTGCTTTTTCAACTACTTTTGCCTGAGCCTTAAGCTCTTTTATAAGCTCCGCAGTCTCTTGTGCAACGGTTTTGTTTTTCTCATCTCTTGCTTTGTAGAAAGCCTTATACGCATTGTCAATTTTTTCATTGACTGCATCTTCCTGAGCAAAGAGCTTATCAAATTCTGTTGAATCAAATTCCTCTATGCCGCCTGCAAAATGCTTCTTTGCAACCTTTTGCGCATAAAGGCATTCTTTGATTCTTGTTATCTCCGCTTTGCGATACGCCTTATCTTCCTCTGTTGCGGTAGGAAGCACCCTTGCCGCCGCAAGGTCAGCCTTGCTGACAGAGAAAATATGCTCAAGTCCTGCGCTTGCAAAAGCCTTTGCTGTTTCAAGCTGAGCCTTGCCGTTGACTGTGGTAAAACGGTTAAGCTCATCAACAACAAACTGTGAAGTAACAATTTTTTCGTTGTGCTCTTTGGCAGCCTTCAAGGCTTTGCGTGCAGCCTTTTTGTCTGCCTTTGTCTTTGCCGATTTAACAGCCGATTTGTCAATGCGGATCTGCTCTTTGTTTACATACTCTTTTGCTTCGCGAACAAGCTCGATAGCCTTAACAAGGTCTTTATCGCTGAGAACGCCTCTGCCGAAATCTTCAAACAGAGCACGAACCTGCAGAACCTTTATCATACCCTTCTGCTTGATTTCAGACAAATCGTAGAAGAAGTACGGTATAACGTTCATAGCGGCGCCGACAACAGCAGTCATAATCAGAACAGAGAAGATGCTGAGGAAAGTCGGGCGGTGGTAGAGAACGTTATAAACGTTTGCCGGGTCATCAATCTCAACACCGGAAGCCATAATCTCGGGCAGAAGTTCGGCGAGCTTTACGTCGTTAAAGCCTACCTTTTCGTAAATAATCGACTGTACGCTTGTTGTTACCATAGTTACAACACTGCCGATAAGGCCGACAGCGGCAAACATACCGTCAATTCTTTCACCCGTAGCATACTGCTGGTAGTCGCGGATATCCGCATTGAGGCTGGGTGTGAGAATATGTGCAAACGCACCTACAAGCGCATTCATCCACAGGCAAATGAAAGCCATCCATATCATAATTGACGGATCGGCATATTTTACAACAGGGTAAAGCATACCGATAAAGAAGATATTCATTGCATTTGTGAATATAAGGGTGTTTTTCTTGCCGAATTTGTAGATACAGATAGGAGCAAGAAGCATACCCCAGAGAGAAGCGTTGCCGTAAAGCGTGGTAAGAATTACGTACTGCGGTGTTGTACATGCCTCCTGATAAGTGTAAAGCCAGGCGAGGATATTATTTGCCATACCCTCAAGGAAGCCCATCCAGCCGGCAAGAGATATAACCCAGAAATACTTGTTTTTCATAACAGCTCTTACCGCATCAACAAACTTAATTCTGATGATATGAGTACGAGCCTGGATAATTTTCTCTCTGGTATTCTTGAAAATTATAAGGCTGAGAAGGAAACCGATAATCAGGACGGGCGGCCACACATAGCGATATATGCGTATATCAAACAAGTCGTTTTTGCCGGTAATAAGCTTACCTACCAACGGCACAACTGCGTTTGTAATTGACGGTGCCAGCGAATCGGCAACCGCACGTATAGCCAGAACATTGGAACGCTCCTGAGAATTTGACGAAAGAACCGAAACGTAGTTATCGTACGCATCATACAGGAAATTGTAAAAATACTGAAAACCGAGGTTAAACAGCAAAACAGTTGCAATTTTACCTGCATCGTTCATCAGCTCATACGGTGCCCACACATAGCCTATTGAAAGCAAAACAGTGGGCAGACCCATACTTATAATGTACGGGCGGTACTTACCCTTACGGTTACGCGAGTTATCAATAATCTTTGCGCGCAGCATTGTAAGCGGGAAGCCTGCAAGAACGCACGCAACGTAAATTGCATACATCTGCATCGGCTTTACGCCTATTGTGTTGCCGACAAAGGCATTGTTCGCCGAAATAATTGCAGCCTGAACAAAGGTGATAACGAATTTTACACCGAGTCCGCCACCTGCAAGCGAAACAATTTCCTTATAGTTCATATAGTTGCCCAGAGGAGGTGTTCGCCAGTAGGTACGCACCTTCACCAGGCCTTCCTTAGCCTTATTAACAATTGACACAGTTATTCACCTGCTTACCTTATTTTTTCTTCTTGGGCTCGTTTTCCTTAATCCACGCAACCATATCTGTGAATGACTGCTCTGCGCTCATAGGAGCATAACCGAGGTCTTCAGCAGCCTTCTTGTAGGTGAAGTTGCAGTTTGAGCAAAGCTTACGGATTGAGTAACGGGTAAACAGAGGAGTCTTGTCCAGTGCCTTGTAGTAAACCTCCATAATCGGAGCAACAGCGTTTGCAAGGCCGAGTGACAGCGGAATCTTCGGGTCTTTTCTGCCGCAGATTTTTGCAAGGCAGCTGATAAGCTCACCGCAGGTCATAACGTCACCTGTGAGGATGTAGCAATGGCCGGGGATACCCTTTGTTGAAGCGAGGTACATACCGTTTGCAACATCACGTACGTCAACAAAATTGTATGCGCCGAAAGTAAGTGTTACGGGGAATGCACCGTTTACAAACATTCTTACCATTTCGCCAACGCTTGAAACCTTGAAATCGTAAGGGCCGATACAAGCGCCGGGGTGTGTAACAACAGTTTCGAGACCGTCAACGCCGTTGTTATCGAGAACGTACTTTGTTGCAACAGCCTTGGTCTTTGCGTATGTACCCTCGAGGTTATCGGGGTTGAAATCGTAAATTTCAGCCATCTCCTGATTATCGGGCAGAGGCGGAATAGCATCAACGGATGAAGCGTAAACAAGGCGCTTTACGCCGCACTTCTTACAAGCCTCAACGACGTTCTTTGTACCATCAACGTTAACTTTCCATACAGGCTCATCGTTACCTGCCTTGATTTCAATCATACCTGCAAGGTGGTATACAACCTCTGCGCCCTCAAAAGCTTTTTCAAGGCTTGCGGGGTCTGTAACGTCGCCGTATACACGCTCCGCATTGAAGCAATCAAAAATCGGAAGGTCTTTTCTGATAAGGATTCTTACCTTCTCGCCGCTGTCGCAAAGCTTTTTGACAAGCGGATAGCCTACGTGACCCGATGCACCTGTAACAACACTGATTTTTTCTGACATTTTTTTCTCCTCTTTCACATCTCTATTGGTAATAAATTTATTATTTAATTATTCAAAATTCATCATCTTCGCCGTCGTAGGAATAGTTATCCTCAAAAGGATCCTGCCCCCACAGTGCGCGCTCGTAATCAAAGCTGTGCTCCTCCTCAGGGATTTCGCATACAGCCTCAACCTTTTCGCTCGTCATCCATAAGGATGGGGTTATACGCAATGTATATCCACAACCGCTTGGGGTAAGCCACTCATGAGCGAGAGCCTCCGGAAGAGCGTAGCGTGACATCAGCGCGCCGATGATACCGCCGTGTGTCACAACAGCAACCGACTCAACACCTGACTTGAGCATACCGTCAACTATGTTCTCAAAACCGTCGCAAATGCGTGTTGAAAACTCTTCGCTGCTTTCACCGAACGGTGGTTCAACACCCTCTTCACCTCCGAGCCAACGCGAAAAGAGAGGATGACCTTCAAGCTCTTCCGCGGTTTTTCCGTCAAATTCGCCGAAGTTGTACTCGATAAGCGATTCCATCGGAACAATTTCCTTGTCCGGATATATTGCCTTTGCAGTATCAATACAGCGCTTGAGAGGGCTGCTGAAAACCACCTGCGCAGGCGGATAATTGTAGCTGTTTATCAGCTCGTTGAGCTGTGCCACACCTTGCTCGCACAGCGGTGAATCCGTATGGCCGATATATCTGCCGTCCAGATTTTCCTGAGTGAGAGCGTTTCGAATCAGATGAATTTTGTAGCTTTTCATTATTATTCTCCGAAAAATAGCATATACTGTTGACTTTTGTCAAACCGTTTGTTATACTCTGCGTATACTTTTTGAATACACGAGGTAAGTTATGGCAACTGCATTTTCAACCAGAATCACTTCACTGCGCAAAGAGCGCGGTCTCAGTCAAAAAGAAGTTGCAATGAGCCTTGGCGTTTCGCAGGCTCTTCTCTCCCACTACGAAAAAGGTGTAAGAGAGTGCGGACTTGATTTTGTGCTCAAGTGTGCCGACTATTTCGGCGT
>JAFOBC010000107.1 GCA_017382015.1 Clostridia bacterium | reverse complement strand
TGTAGTTGTAACCGTCTGTTGTAACAACAACATCCTTCTGGCCGAGAATTGAGTTCCAGAAGCCGTTCTTGTATTTTCCGTAGTAGTTGTACTGCTCAACAAGAAGGTCGGGGTCGTATACACGGTCAAGCCAGTTGAGTGACTTGTCTGATTTGATCTGGTCGATTGTGTAGTCAACACATTCACCTGTTGAGGGGTTAACAAGGATTGCGCCGATTACGTCACGGCCGCCGCAGAGACCGATTGTGTTGTTGTAAACCGGGCATACCCAGTATGCGTTGCCGTTTTCGTCAACCTCGAATACGGAATCGCCGAGAAGCTTGGTGGGATATTTGAAGCGCAGATGACGCTTGAGAAGGTGATTGAAATGGTCTGCATCGGAGTAGACGATGCCGCCGTCAACCTTGACGTAGTCAACCTTCTGTGTTGTCATATCGATAACAAGGTAACCGGGGAGACCTGCTTTGCGGTTTGTGAACCACTTGATGATATCGTTGTACTTGAGTGTGCCGATACGTACGGGTCTGTTCTTGAGGTTAATCTGTGTATCGCAGGAGTTTACTGTGAACTGTGAAACGAGCTGCTCGTCGAAAAGGTCACTGAGAGCCTTTGTTGCAAGAGTCTCGGCAGAATCCTTGTCGAGAAGCGGAACACTTGCAAAGTCTGCTTCCTGGATATCTTCGCCGAAATCAGCATCATCAACAGTAATGATTTCGTGGTAGTCTGCTGCGCGGAAGAAAACGCTTGATACAATGAAACCGATGCCTGCTGTAAGCGCAACGACAAGGCCGAGAATCAGCGGAATCTTTGTGCGCTTGCGTGCGTAGGGCGTGTACTCAGGTGAAAGAAGAGCGCCTGAGGTGATGAAAGCCATAACGCAGTAAGCGGCAATACAGATGCCGAAGTAGATGTACATTTCAATTGCTTTGAAATTGAATGCAGGAAGATAGAAGTAGTAGGCGACTGCTGCAACAATTGCAGTACCTATGAGATTAATCAGGATTTTCAAGCCGGCCTTGTTGGGCGGAATAACAACCGTTTTTCCCTTGTTTGAGCCACCGCTCGAAAAATCAACTTTAATGGGATCCATTGTGACAACTCCTTACTTAGTTTGGATAGTTACTAAACATCATACTATAAAACCGAGAAGAATACAAGCAAAATTTTTTCGGCGAGTTATTTTTTCTTATTTAGTAAAAATTACATTGAATTTGATTATTAAGTGTGGTAAAATAAGCACATCCGTAATTTTAAAAAGACAGGAGAGATCGGTTTTGAAAAAAATCCTTAAAAAGTCAATCAGTATGCTGCTTGTCCTTGTGCTCAGCTTCTCTGTTGTGCTCCAGGTTGCAGCTTCTTCCGAGCAGTGCAACTGCGGTGAAGAGCCCATTATTTATGTTGCTGCCCTGGGCAGTGCAACTCTCTATCAGAATGCCGGCACGGAAGACGAAAAGGTAGTATTCCGTCCCGAAACCGAAACATACATAAAGCTTATTGCAAAGCTTCTCGTTCCGTTGGTTTCTGTAGTCATAACCAAGGATTATGATGCTTTTGCAGATGCACTCATTCCTGCTGTCAGCGATGTTTTCGGCCCTCTTGCCAATGCTGAAAACGGTGATTCTACGGCCGATATCACAACAAAGGAAGAGCTTCCCACAGATCCTACACATAACCTTGAGCACAATTACTACTTCGGTTACGATTTCCGTGCCGATCCGCTTGTTGTTGCAAAGGATCTTGATAAATACATCGATCACATTCTTGAGCTTACAGGCCACGAAAAGGTAAGACTCCGTGCTTCATCAATGGGCGGCGTAATGACAATGGCTTACTTTGAGCAGTTCGGATGCGAAAAGGTCAAGTCAGTTATCTTCCAGAATTGTCCCATTTCAGGTACTGCGGTTGCAGGTGACCTTTTCTGCGGCAGACTTGAAATCAATCAGGATTCACTCTATCGCTACGGTGCAACAGCTCTTCCGCTTATTATGGACGAAAATCTTGCAAGCTTCCTGATGATTATCATTGACGTACTTAAATACAGCGGCGTTCTCGGCACTCTTATCGATGCTGTTAACCGCGTTGTAGATAACTGTGCAGACAGAGTTTTCGATGAGCTTCTTGTTCCCGTATTTAAAGCAAACTGCGGCATATGGTCATTCGTGCCCGATGAGTATTATAACGATGCAAAGAAGTTTATGCTCGGCGACAATCCCAATGCAGAGCTTGAGGCAAGAATAGACTACTATCACTATGAGGTTCAGTGCAAGGCAGATGAAATCCTCAACGGCGTAATCGAAAGCGGTGTTCCCGTTATGATTCTTGCTGCTTGGGATGTTCAGCGTACCCCTCTCGTTCCCACATGGCACAATGATTCTGACGGTACGGTTGACCTTAAGTATTCTTCCGTCGGTGCAACTGTAGCACCTCTCGGCGAGCAGCTTGCTGACGGTTACGTTCAGGCTAACAATGACGGTCACAACCACATTTCTCCCGATAATCATATCGACGCTTCAACCTGTGCTCTTCCCGACAACATATGGTTTGTAAAAGATATGGTTCACTGCACAACGCACGATGGCCATGCTGCTCTCTATCGTTGGTTCTTCGAAAACGATAACAACCCTGAAATGCTCAATGTGCACTCTAATCCCGATTATTCTCAGTTCCTCCAGAATAATATCAAGGATCAGACACTGACTCCTCAGAAATAATCAGGCACACACATAATTTAAGGGCAGAGTTTACAAAATAATGACAGCTTGGTTACAGCTTTGTTATTATACTTGAACTTTGCCCTTGCTCTTTATATCATATAGTTCGTATTTTTATTATAACGTGGGGTAATTGAAAAGAAATGGTTTTTTCCAGTCTGTTTTTTGTGTTCCTGTTTCTGCCTCTTAATCTTGCTCTTTATTTCTGTACCAAGAGCATTGCGGTAAGAAACGCTGTTATGCTTATCTTCTCGCTGGTTTTTTATGCGTGGGGTGAGCCTAAATACGTTATGCTCCTCCTGACGATGAGCCTTGCGGATTGGTTGCTGTCGCTTATGGTTGACCGATTCAGAGGCACATCCAAGGCAAAACTTGCTGTTGTCGGAGCTTGTGTGGTCGATCTCGGCCTGCTCGGCTTCTTCAAGTACGGCACGTTCTTTCAGGAGAATCTTCAGGCGGTTACAGGTCATCCGTCTGTCATTACTCAGATAGCTCTGCCTATAGGCATTTCATTTTATACATTCCAGCTTCTCACTTATGTTGTCGATGTTTACAGAGGTGATGCAAAGGTTGAACGTAATTTCTTCAACGTTCTGCTTTATGCCAGTCTGTTCCATCAGTGTGTTGCCGGTCCGATTGTCCGCTATCAGGATATTGCCGACCAGATATCACACCGCAGCATAAATGATGCTGATATTTCTGCAGGTATCACTCGTTTTTCAGCAGGCCTTGCCAAAAAGGCTTTGCTTGCAAACGCCTGCGGTTCACTTGCGGATAAATTCCTGCTCAGCGATTCTGTTGCAAGCAATGCATCGTTGCTGGCTGAGAATATCAAGATTCTTTCTTCACGTCCGGCATCGGCTCTGTGGCTCGGTATGCTTTTCTACGCTTTGCAGATATATCTCGATTTCTCTGCTTATTCCGATATGGCGATAGGTATGGGACGTATGACAGGCTTCAGGTATAAGGAGAACTTTGACTATCCTTATTGCTCAGCTTCTGTTACCGAGTTCTGGCGCAGGTGGCATATCTCACTCGGTTCGTTCTTCCGCGATTATGTATACATTCCTCTTGGCGGCAATCGCAAGGGCTCATCACGCACGGTAATTAACCTTTTGATTACCTGGTTCCTTACCGGCTTCTGGCACGGTGCAAGCTGGAACTATATGCTCTGGGGACTTTACTATTTCGTATTTATCGCTCTCGAGAAAGTTTTGTTCGGCAAAGTGCTTGCAAAGCTTCCGCGTGCTGTCGGTCACGTTTACACGCTCGTGATTGTTTTCTTCGGTTGGATACTGTTTAAGTTTGAGCGTCTGCCGCTGCTTGAAACCGTGCTCAGCGGTATGTTCTGCGGCAATTCCAATCCGTTTTCAAACTATGAGTCAGGCATTATGTTCAGGAGCAATATTTTCATACTCATCGTATGTATTGTTGCTTGTCTGCCTGTTTCAAAGCTCATTAAGGGCGCACTCAACTATCATTCGTCAGACGAAGGCTTTGCCGGCAAGCTTTGCGTGTTTGCGCGTGTGGCATATCCGTGTGTGATGTTATTGCTTTCAACGGCTTCGCTTGTGGGCAACAGCTATAATCCGTTCCTTTATTTCCAATTCTGACGGGGTATCAATGGAGAGACAAACTAATGAAGAATAACAAAGACAATAATACAAAAGGCGTGAAAGCTACGATAGTCAGCTTTTTTGTGCTGATGTTTGTGGGCGCGTGCGTTGCGTTGTATCTTCCGCTTCGTCCGACAATATCCGAATCGGAAAACCGTGAGCTTACAAAGTTTCCCGAATTCAGCATCAGCGCGCTGATGGACGGAAGCTATTTCAGCGGTATCAGCACCTGGTATGCAGATACTTTTCCGATGCGCGAAATGTTTATGAACGCGAATGCGAAAATCAAATCGTTCTACGGTATCGGCGACAGCATAAGTGGTTTTTCCGATAACTATGCAGAGGATATTCCTGAGGTAGGTGAGGATGTCGAACCGGCAACTCTTCCTGCGCAGGACCCCGAAACAACCGCTGAAAACAAAACTCAGTCTCAGACAGAAAAAGAGGATGAGACTGAAGCCAAAACGGAAATAAAAACAGAAGCAGAATCAGAAGAGGACGCAGAAGATCATATCATTCAGGAGCTTGGTGCGGTTCTGATTGTTGATAAATCAGCTTATGAGTATTACAACTTTGTACAGAGTACGGCTGATAAATATGCATCGGCAATAAATACTACCGGCGCTAAGCTAAAGGGTAAGGCAAGAGTGTTCGATATAGTTGTGCCTACAAGTATTGATATAAATCTGTCACCCTCAGTACGTCAGGGAATCAACACAAGCGATCAGAAGAAGGCAACGAACTATATTTACTCAAGGATTTCTTCTGATGTTACCAAGGTTAATGCGTTTGATGCTCTTTACGAAAAGAGAAATGAGTATCTGTATTTCCGTACGGACCATCATTGGACTGCTCGTGGTGCTTACTACACCTATTATGAGTATGCCAAATCTGCCGGCATCACAGCCCATCCTCTCAGCTACTTTGAGGAGCAGGATCACGGTGAATTCCTCGGCACCTTCTACAACGATTCCGGCAAGAACACAACTCTTGAAAAGAATCCTGATAAATTCTACGTGTATATGCCCAAGGGCGATATCAAAATGACGGTTACCGACAAAAACGGCAACCGGACTAATCCGCCGCTTATTGCAGACGCATCGCAGTATTCACGCGGTCTTAAATACCTCGCGTTTATTGCAGGTGACAATCCTTATACGCATATCGTCAATTCAAGCATAACAGACGGTTCTTCCTGCCTTGTTATCAAAGAGTCCTTCGGTAATGCGTTTGTGCCTTTCCTGACGGCGAATTACGGCGAGATTCACGTAATCGACTACAGATACTGGAGCGGCAACATCGCAAGCTTTGTTGAGACTAACGGTATAGATGATGTAATATTTATAAATAACATGTCAGCTACACGCAACAAATCTATCATCAATAAACTTGCAGGTATATCATAAATCCAAAACAACGCAAGCGGATTCAAGCCGCTTGCGTTTGTTATATACAGCAAAACGGAGTGTGCGTTATGAGCGTAAAAACCGATATATTTATCAAGGACAGGGCAGACCCTTTTGTCACCAGAGGCAGCGACGGTATGTATTATTTCACCGCTTCATATCCTATGTATGGCAAGGATGACCCTGAAGGTTATGACCGTATCATATTACGTCGCGCAAAGAGTATTGATGCTCTAGCGCAAGCTGAAGAAAAGGTGATATGGGATGAAAAAACAAGCGAAACTTCACACCGCTTTATCTGGGCGCCCGAAATCCATGAACTTGACGGCAGATGGTATGTGTTTTTTGCCGCAAGCTCAAGTGCGGATAACGTATGGGATATAAATTGCCATTGTATTGCGTGTAAAGGCGAAAACCCTTACGCTGATATCTGGGAGGAAAAAGGCAGATTCACCGCACCTGATGATTTTTCTTTTACCCGTTTTTCGCTGGATATGACTCATTTTGAGTGTAACGGCAAGCATTACGTTGCCTGGGCGCAGCATGGCGGCGATTCAAACGTGTACATAGCAACCGTTGACCCTGCTCAGCCGTGGAAAACAACCTGCCCCGCGGTGTTGCTGACAAAGCCTGAGTATGATTGGGAGAGGGTGAATATCCCTGTCAACGAAGGGCCTGCGTTTATGCGCCATAACGGCAGAGTTTTCATGGCTTTTTCTGCTTCTGCAACAGGCCCCGAATATTGTATAGGTCTGATGTATGCTGATGAGAACTCAGATCTGGCAGATGCTTCGGGCTGGACTAAGCTTGATAAGCCTTTGCTTACATCGTCTGACCTTGTCGGAGAATATGGTCCGGGGCATAACAGCTTCGTTCAGGATGAAAATGGCGAGTGGATTTTTGTTTATCATTCGCGTGATGAGGTTTGTTTCAGCGGTAATTGCGGATATTCCGACGGCGACCCGCTCTATGACCCTTGCCGCAGTGCAAGAAAACGAAAAGTAATCTGGGATGAAAACGGATTTCCGATTCTCAACAGATAAAGATAGCCGACAGCTAATCTGTCGGCTGTTTTTTATTCTACGGTTACTGATTTTGCAAGGTTTCTCGGCTTGTCAATATCGCAACCGCGCAGTTTTGCCGTGTAGTAGGCGAGCAGTTGGAACGGTATTACCTGTGTGCTGGCGCTGAACAGAGGATGAGATGCGGTAGTTGAGATAACGGTTGTATTCGCCTTTATATTTGGCGAAGAAGTGAACGCAATCACGTTTGCACCTCTTGCCGCGACCTCGTCAATGTTGCTCTGTATTTTAGCTTCCGGAGTGTCTGGCGTGCAGACGGCGAATACCTTTGTGCCTTTCTCAATCAGCGAAATTGTGCCGTGCTTCAATTCGCCTGCGGCATACGCTTCGCTGTGGATATAGCTGATTTCTTTGAGCTTGAGCGATGCTTCGGCTGCAACCGCAAATCCGATTCCTCTGCCTATAAAGTAAGTGTGCTGTGTGTTTTGCATATGCTGGGCAATTTCTTTCATCTGCTTCTCAAGGCAGAGCGCTTCGCGTATATTTTCGTGTAGCTGTTCAAGGCTTTGCTCAAGAGTGTTCAACAGCTTGGAGTCGGCAGTTTGCCATATGCGTGCAAAATGAATTGATAGCGCGTACAGTGCCGCAAGTTGTGCAGAGTAAGCTTTTGTTGTGGCTACGGCAATTTCCGCGCCTGCCTTTGTGTATATCGCAAAATCGCTCTCCAGCGCAATACTGCTTTCGGGCACATTTACAATTGCGATTGTTTTTGCGCCTTTGGATTTTGCCAGCCTTAATGCGGCAAGGCTGTCGGCTGTTTCGCCGCTCTGGCTGATTATAATGACCGATGTGTTCTCATCAATCAATGGGTCGGAATAACGGAATTCGGACGCTGTTTCAACGCTTGTCGGTGTTTTTGTAAGCTTTTCAATACAAATTCTGCCTATAAGCCCTGCGTGATACGCAGAGCCGCAGGCAACTATATAAATTCCGGTCGGCTTTTTGATTTGCTGCAGAAGTTCAGCTTTATCTGCTCCGATGTACGCTTCAACGGTTTTTCTCACAGCTTCGGGTTGTTCGAAAATTTCTTTCAGCATAAAGTGTTCGTATTCACCTTTTTCACTTGTGTTGTTTCCGGCAGTGAAAGGGGAGGCACTTTTAGCTTTTTCATTCAGCTCAAAATCATAAAATTCAACTTTGTTTTTGTGAATTGCCGCGATTTCGCCGTCGTCCATTCTGTAAAGCGAGTCGGATTTACGGCTGATTGCCGATATATCTGATGCAACGGATGCTTCGTCACCGACACCTATAAGCAGAGGACTGGATTTTTTGGCGCAAAAAATAGTATTCGGCTCATCTTCACACAGTATCGCCAGCGCAAACGAGCCTTCCAGCAGCCTTGCTGTTTGTGCAATTGCTTCAAGACAGTTGCCGCTGTAGTGTCTGTTTATCAGGTGTGCTACGGTTTCCGTGTCGGTGTCGCTGTCAAATCTGCACAGCCGCAGATATTTTTCTTTCAGCTCTTTGTGGTTTTCAATTATGCCGTTGTGTACGATGGTGAATTTGCCGCTTTTGTGTGGGTGTGCGTTGCTGTTTGTTGCCGCACCGTGTGTTGCCCATCTGGTGTGCCCGATTCCGATTGTCCCTGTCATATCGTTGCGTTTTCTGACTGCGGATGCGAGTGCGTCGATTTTTCCTTTGCGTTTTTCTGTTTTTATTCCGTCTGTGTCAGATACCGCAATTCCTGCTGAGTCGTATCCTCTGTATTCAAGCTTTTTTAAGCCGTCAAGAAGGAACGGTGTTGCTTGTGCTGTGCCGTTATATCCGATAATTCCGCACATAAAATATCACCTCGTGGAATAGTATGCACGAAAATCTCGGATATTTCATACAATGTGTAAGATATTTCATACAATGTGTAAAATGTAATTATATTTTTAATATTTACTGCATACAATTTAATGTTAAAAATTCTCAGAAGCGGTGGTTGGTTATGCAGAAAAATGTTACAACTTTTGATTACGCACAGCTTCGCAGGTCAGTCTACGGATTTAAAGAGAAATATCCGTTTGTGGGCTGCTGCGTATGTGCGAGGAGCTGGAGCGGACGTGCTGTTTTTTCGCTCTCGCTCGGCAGCGCTCAGTCTCCTGCATTGTTTGTTGCAGGGATAAGGGGCGGTGACACGGTGAGTGTCAGGGTGATGCTTAAATTTTTTGAGCGGCTTTGTGAGGCGGTTGAGACCGATAATGATCTTGCGGGTATACGGATTGGCGAGGTGCTGAAGGAGAAAGGGATTATTATTATACCTTGTCTGAATCCTGACGGAATGGAGATTTCGCTAAAAGGTGCCGTTGCGGCAGGCAGCTATGCAGGTCTTGTGGAGCGCGTTTGCAGCGATACGTCATCTTGGCGCGCCAATGCGAGGGGAATAGACCTGAATCTTAATTTTTCCTCTGATTTTATCGGGTCGAAAAAAGCTGCTGAAAACTGCGGATATACTGCCCCCGGTCCATATTTTCACGCAGGTAAAGTGCCGGAAAGCGAACCTGAAACAAGGGCTCTCGTGCGGCTGTGCGGCACTAAAAGCGTGCGCCATACGCTGACACTTGAAAACGGCGGCAGTTATGTGTATTCTCCGCGCTGTGATGAGGGGATGGAACGGATAGAGATGATGAGCCGTATTCTTGAGCTTTCGAGCGGAATAAGCAGGCTTAAAGAATCGCCCTCGCCGCTGGAAAAACACGGATTTGCAGATTGGTTTGTCAAAAAGCATAAAAGACCGTCATTTGTGCTAAATGCCGACGGTTCGGAATGTGAAGTTTACGCAGTGCTTGAAGAAATGCTCGTTTTGTCAATTGTGATGTGATTTAGTTGTGCAACCCGACGAAATGCGCGAATCTCATATTGTGATATTGCATAATGATTGAGTTCGATTTTTGGCAACACAAAACAAAAAAGGATTGTTAGGTAACGGAAATGTAAATTATTCCGTTGTTTTTAACAAACTTTAGCTTTTTAAAGCAAAATAGCGTTATCTGGCTTGATTTTCTTATTAACACTTGATATAATAGTGATGCTATAAATGGGGGCGTAGCATAAGCTTCTCTCCCGCGAATTACCAAAATGCGAAAGGGGATCCCACACATGAAAATTATTTCAATGATTCTGGCTTTCATCATGTCCTTGCTTGGTCTGGCTCCCGCCGCTACACCTGTTGATGCTTACACACAGGCTGAGTGGTATGCTCTTGTAGCTGATGAGTTCAACCTCACATACGACCTTGATGACGAACACAACTACGACATCGCTGAGGATGACGAGTATTACGAAGTCCTCCAGGCATGCTACGATTGGGAAGTGCTTGTCGGCGAATACGATGCTGACGCTGATGTAACAAACTTTATCGTCGGTAAGTCACTCGCTGTTGCAGCAGGCCTCGAAGGTGCGAATGATGCAGACGATGATTTTGCTCTCGATGTTGCTGTCGATGCAGGCATCGTAGATATCACACTCACTTTCTTCGGCAAAGCTAAGGAAGCTGTAATCTCCAAGACAGATGCTAATGCAGCTCTTAAGGCAGCAGGTCTTGCTTACATGAACAGCCTTAAGGATGTTGAGAACGGCGGTGACCTCGAAACAGAGAACGGCGAAGAGTACAACCTCAACAGCCTTGCTCTTGTTGAGAATTCAAACGGTCTTACTCTCCAGACAGCTGATGGCGATGTCATCGACGAAGATGAAATCGCATACCTCGATTACGAAGGCAAGGTTAACCCCTTCGAGCAGCCCGAAATCGCAGGTATCAACCAGCAGTCAATTCTTGAGAAGATCGACGTCAGCTTCTCAATCGGCGATCTTGACGTTTCAGCAGCTGTTAAGGATGGCGGTTTCGATATTTCTCTCGGCGGTCCCATCAACGGCGTATATGTCAAGAAGTCATACGAAGTCCGTAACTTCGACCTTTACACAAAGTTTGAAGGCAGACTTGACGAGACACAGATTACAAAGTCCTATGTTTTCCTTGATTACAATCTGAAGGATTCAACAGAAATCACAGGTTCCTATGATTGGTCACTCGACGAGATCGAGACTCCCGAAGGCACTAACGACGTTGACTTCTTCACACGTGTAACAGAGAATATGGAATTTGTTAAGGGTGCAGACAGCGAAATCGAAGTTTTCTCAGTTGACGTAGCTATCCCCAACTGCCCTGCAATCACAATCGGTATCACAGCAAAGCTTGTTATCTCCTTCGACGGTAGAGTTGAGCTTATCCTCACATCCAAGGAGACAAGGGGCGTTGAGATTATCGACAATAAGGTAAGACTTATCAGCGAGTCCAAAGCTCTTGATTCAGCTCTTGAGATGGAAGCTCGCATTGAGGCAGTTCTCGGTCTCTATGTTGATATCTCAGTCGTTAACATCGTTCTTGTTGATGCAGGCATCGAGGTCGGTATCGGTGTTCACGTTACTGTTTATATGACAGGCGGCGCTGATAACTATCATCTTGATATTCCTTACGATTTCCTCTTCGATATGAACTTCACGGTTCCGAATGCTGAGAATATGACGTTCGAGGCCAATGTTAAGGTTTACGGTATCGTAACTATCTCCGTTGGTGAGAATTCCGATATCCTTGAGCCTCTCGGCCTTTGCGAGACATGGAGCATCTGCAACGAAGGCAATGCTACATTCATCGATGAAACATTCGTGCTCAATAAAGCAGCATAATCAATTAAAAGCATAAAATAGAACCCCTCAGGTGTTATGCCTGAGGGGTTTTGTTTATTGTATAAGATGTTATAATAATTATAAAAAATATAAGGGCATATCACCGCTCGTGTGATATGCCCTTGTGCTGTTAATATCAGAATCCGCCGCCGACTGTTACGTTGAATGCAACCGAGCCGTGACCGCTTTTGACTGTAAGTTCAATCGGGAGTCTCAGGTTTTTGATAT
>JAFOBC010000106.1 GCA_017382015.1 Clostridia bacterium | reverse complement strand
GCGGTTTCTTGCTCCATGATTCTGCAGTTGTTGTTGACGGTGTGGCTTATTGTTTTTCTGCACCCAGCGGTACGGGTAAATCAACCCATACCTCACTTTGGCTCAAAGAGTTTGCCGATAAAGGAGCCTATATTATAAATGACGATAAGCCTGCAATCAAAATTATTGACGGTGTACCGATGGTTTACGGCACTCCGTTCAGCGGCAAGCATAATATCAGCGTCAATACGTCAGTTCCGCTTAAGGCGCTTTGTTTTATTGAGCGTGCTGATGAAATTTCAATCCGTCCTATTTCTCCGTTGAAAGCCGCAACGTTGATTCTGGATCAGACTATTCGTCCTGCTGATGAAATGCTGATGGACAAGCTGTTTGAAAATCTTGAGGCGGTTGTAACTGCTGTGCCGGCTTATGTTCTCTCGTGTAATATTAGTGCCGGTGCGGCACATCTCGCTTATAACGAAATGAGTGGTGAATAATGTTTTCAAAGCTCAAAACACAAAATAAAAACGTTATGCCTTGGCTTAAATCGCGCATAAAACCCTACTGGGGATGGGTCGCAATTCTTATTTTGGTCAATTCGCTAACATCTGTGTTTGTTGCGGTCAATGCATATGTCTGCCGCGATTTGATTGATTCTGCTGTTGCAGGGGATAGAGCAAGACTTATCAAAATCAGCGTTGTTGTGCTTTCTATTGTTCTTGCTCAGCTGATTTTGCGTCTTGTTTATCAACTGCTTAACAGCCGCCTGCATATTAAGGTTGAAGCGGATATCCGTACTTATTTTATTAGCAATATCTTTAAAAAAGATTATCTTAAAATCACGTCTTATCACAGCGGCGATCTGATGACCCGTTTTTCCAGCGATGTAAGTTGTGTGGCAGACGGTATGATTGCGCTTCTTCCTACTGTTGTAGGTCTTGTTTTGCGTATTTTTGCTGCTTTTATAGCTCTTTTTATGTTGGATAGCAGACTTGCGATTTTGTTCGCTGTTCTTGGTGTCGCTGCCTTTGCCGCGGCAAGACTGATGCGCAATTTCCTTAAAGACTTATATGTTAAGACTCAGAAAACAGAAAGTAAGGTGCGCTCTTTTACCCAGGAAATAATCGAAAATATTCTTGTTGTAACCGTCTTCGATGCATCAGAAACGGTTACATCAAAATTTAAAGAGATTATAAATGAGCATAATAAAAATAAATGGAACAGGGCAGGCTTTCAGGCGGCTGCGACTACTGTAATGTCACTTGGATTCAGAGTTGCTTATATGCTCGCGTTTGTTATGTGCGGTTTTAAGCTGCTTGCAAGTTCTATTTCGTTCGGCACAATTACAGCGGTGCTCCAGCTTATTACACAGCTTCAGACTCCGTTCAAAAATCTTTCCGGTCTGTTGCCGGCTTACTATCAGATGATAGCTTCTGCGGAGCGTCTGCTTGAAATTATTGATATTTCAAGCGAAGAAGCTGATGAAAAATGTGATACAAAGCAGCTTTATTCTCAGCTTGAAAGTGTAGAATTCAACGATGTTACTTTCAAGTATGACAGAGATACAGTTCTGGAAAATTCTTCTATAACCGTAAATAAAGGCGATTTTGTTGCTATTACCGGTATTTCGGGTATCGGCAAAAGTACAATGCTTAAAATGATGCTTGGCGTAATTAAACCTGAAAGCGGAAGTGTTACGTTTGAAACTGCAGAAGGTTGCTTTGAGCCTTCAAAAAAATATCGCGAAATGTTCTCTTATGTGCCTCAGGGTAATATGCTTTTGTCAGGCACAATATATGAAAATATTACTTTTATGAGCCGCGGTAAGGCAGATGAAGATGTCCGTAAAGCTGTTGAACTGAGTTGCTGCAGCGATTTTGTTGATGAATTGCCTGACGGCTTGCAGACTGTTATCGGTGAGCGTGGCAGAGGCTTGTCAGAGGGACAGGTTCAGCGTATTGCTATTGCCCGTGCAATCCTTCACGATGCGCCCATTATGCTTCTTGATGAAGCAACATCTGCTCTTGACGAAGCTACTGAGGAGCGTGTGCTTCGTAATATCAGAACTCTTGAGGATTGCACTTGCGTGATTGTTTCGCACAAAAAAGCTGCTCTCAGCGTTTGCAATAAGGAAGTTATGATTGAAGATAAACGCTTTGTAGTTAAGGAAAGGTGAGTGCTTATTTATGAAAATAAAGCAGGGTTATAAGCTCAGAAAGATGTGCGGCAGCAGCATAGTTGTTGCTGTCGGCAAGACGGCTTCTGACTTTAACGGAATGGTAACCTTGAACGAAACTGCCGAGCTGTTGTGGAACAGACTCGCTCAGGGTGCGGAAGAATCTGATCTTGTAGCGTATCTGGTTTCTGAGTATGATGTGGATGAAGATACTGCAACAAATGATGTGAAACTTTTTGTTGAAAAAATCAAAGGGGAAGGTTTTATTGAGTAACAGTCTTTCTTCAAATCTCCCTGATATCAAAAAAACTTTGGCTCAAGGCAAACTTGTTGAGTTTGAAACTCACGGCTTCAGTATGATTCCGTTGCTTCACGATGGCGGCGATAAGGTTATACTTAAAAAGTCTGTGTCGCTTAAGTTGAACGATGTGGCTCTTTGTAAAACAGACGAAGGGCGTTATGTGCTTCACAGAGTTATTGACTTAAACAATGGCGGATATACACTTATGGGCGATAACTGTGTTACCTCAGAGCGCTGTGCCGGCGACGATGATGTTGTCGGTGTTGCGGTGGGATTTATACGCAGAGGTAAAATGATTTCTGTGGATAGTAAACGCTATCGTTTCTATGTGCGCCATCGAGTCTTGTTTTTGAAGCTTTGGCGTTCGTTCTGGCATTTGGCGGATTCCTTAGTTAAAATATTTCGTCGATAATTCTTGATTTCTGGTGGTTGTTTTGAAATTCAGGTTAGTGGTTTCTTTGCTTACTGCGTTTATTTTGATTGTTTGCTCGGTTTTTACCGTATCTGCAATTAAAATTGACGGATTTTTGGATGATAAAGAATGGAAGCTAGTTGACAGAAACGTTTTATTTTCGTCTTCGGATGTTTCAAACGGCAACGTGCGTTTCGGTGTTATGTACGTTATTGTTGATGAAGAGAACGATAAGCTGACGTTGGGCTTTAAAGCTACACTTACCGAGTCAATTTCTCCGGGTGCGGATTACGGTGCAGGTGTATCGTTTGATGGTGGTAAATTTATTTATGTGAGGCTGTCAGGCGTTTCTGAGTATGATACTTCAAAATACGGCGTTGACGGTTCGGTTGGCTCAACTCACGATATGTCATTCAGCGCTGAGGTTGTTGTCAGCCTCAAATACGGTCTTGATTCAGCAGATACAATCGCAGTGCGTTTTGTTGACGGTAACTCAGTACCCACAAAGGTTTATAGCTTTGCGCTCGATGAGTTTGTGCAACAGCCGACCGGCGAGACTTTGGTCACGACTGCACCTGTTGTAGTAACTGAAAACACCGAGAGCGCAACAACTTCAAAAACTACAAAGACAAAAACGACTAAACCTAAGACAACCAAGCAAAAGACGACTAAGCAAAAATCAACAAAACCCAAAACTACCAGGAAACAAACAACGGAACAAAATTACACTCATTCACCTGAAACCGAAATAGCAGAAGAGATATTTCTTGCAACGGATGAATCTTCGGTTGTTCCGTATAGCGATAATGCAGAAGAAACTACTGTGCTTACTCTTCGCAGTCTGAATATTCAAAGAGGCTTTTCTTATGCGGCAGTTGCTTTGCTGATTTTGCTGGCGTTTGCAATTTGTGTTATGATTAACCTCAAGCACGATAAGAAAAATAGCGGTAAATAGATATGATTTGTTAAAGAATCATAATGTTTATAATACTAAAACAAAGGGGAATGTAAAACTATGGCGATTATCCAAGCATTTATTTCAGCATTTATGGCAGCGCTTATGGCGGTTGCGCCTTCGGTGAGCTTTCTTGCTCCGTCAGCGTTTGAAGCAAAAGAAGACGGTATTCTCCTCAATATGTCTGTCATTTCCGACACACATCT
>JAFOBC010000105.1 GCA_017382015.1 Clostridia bacterium | reverse complement strand
TAGCAATTCTCCCTTCGGTCAGCTTTCGGTTATCCGAGGCTTTTACAGCTTCATTCTACATCAAGTTATGTGCGATTTCAACTATTTTCCTTTTATAAAAATTAAGGCAGTTGAATTTTATATTCAGGAATTTAATAAGCTTATCAGATTGTATTTTTGAATGATTATGTTATAATATCCTCAGCAATTCTACGGAGGATATACGGATGATTGATTACGGATTAAAAGGCAAGGTGGCTGTTGTTACGGGCGCTAACAATCCGCAGGGAATCGGCGCGGCAACTGCGCTTGCTTTTGCACGCGAGGGCGCAAAGGTTGTGCTGGTGTACAAGAAAATTTCCAGAGCCTTTGATGATGCTAATACCGACAAAAACGGTGCGTACAGATACTTCAAAGCAAACGCAGGCAATGCGTATGCAGTTGAGGTGAAGCTTAAAGAAATGAATGCAGATTATCTGATTCTTGAAAGTGATATTTCCGACGAAGAATCCGTTAAAAACATCTATCTGGCTGTTGCTTCAAAATATACAAGAGCCGATATACTCGTCAACAATGCGGCGGATGGTGATATGGACGGCATTGATACAATAGAAACTGTTACTCAGGCAGTAATAGATGATACCTTTGCAGTCAACGTGCGCGGCAGTATTCTGATGACAAGGGAGTTTATTAAGCAGCGCGGTGATTACGGCAGAGTTATCAACCTCTCTACAGATGCGGCTCAGGCATTTGCAGGCCAGATTACCTACGGGGCGAGCAAGGCAACGCTTGAAGCACTCACGCGCAGTATCGCTCTTGAGGTTGCAAAATATTCGGTTACGGTCAACTGCGTTGCACCCGGGCCTACACAGACAGGGTGGATTGATGAGGAATTGGAAAAAGCTGTTATTCCGATGATTCCTATGGGTAAATTGATTCAGCCCGAGGATATTGCCCAAACTGTTTTGTTTTTGGCAAGTGAACAGGCAAGAATGATTACCGGTCAGGTTATAAAGGTTTCGGGCGGCAAGGCGCTTTGAAAGAATTTGATGATTAAATGTGACGGAGAAAAAATGGATAATATTATAGAAATAACAGATTTTTCAGCACCCGAGCTGGATGTGTATGCACGGCTCAGCGAAGTTCAGTTGCTCAACCGTGAGTTTCCCGAAAAAGGTCTTTTTATAGCGGAGAGTCCTAAGGTTATTGAGCGTGCTCTTGATGCAGGGTATGAGCCGGTTTCCTGCCTTATGGAAAAAAGGCATATCGAGGGTGAGGGTAAGCAGATCCTCAGCCGAATCAATGGCGTTCCCGTTTTTTGTGCAGAGTTTGATATACTGACACAGCTGACAGGCTTCAAGCTCACGCGTGGTATGCTCTGCGCTATGAGACGCAAGCCTTTGAGCGATGTAAAAGAGCTCTGCAAAAACAAAAGAAGAATAGTTGTCCTCGATAAGGTTATGAACCCAACAAACGTCGGTGCGATAATCCGCTCCGCTGCGGCGCTTGGGATGGATGCGGTGCTGCTCACCCCAGGCTGTTCCGACCCGCTTTACAGACGTGCTGCAAGGGTCAGTATGGGCACAGTGTTTCAGATTGAATGGACTTTTTTGCCCGATGAGAGCCTTGACGAAATAAAAGTGCTCGGCTTTAAAACCGTTGCAATGGCGCTCAAGGATAATTCGCTTTCTATCGATGATCCTGCCCTTACGGCTGAGGATAAGCTTGCCGTAATAATGGGTACGGAGGGGGACGGGCTCTCTGACCGGACCATAGCCGATTGCGATTATACCGTAAAAATACCGATGTATCACGGCGTGGATTCGCTCAACGTTGCCGCGGCTTCCGCGGTAGCATTCTATCAGCTTGGTAAATAAAGAGAATAACTGTTTGCAGGTGAAGGCTTATTGACATAAAATAAATTTATATGCTATTATAAGCACACACTAAGGGGGTATTTTTATGTATACTGTAATTCTTAAAATGATGTCGGGATTTTTGGCGATGTTATTGTCGCTGCTGAACGTTTCTGTTGAAATTCCGGGATTTTCGGATAGCCGCGAAGCAGAAACATCCATTCAGTACCTTAATGAAAACAAAGGCTCGATGGATGCTGTTATAACAGTCACAACAACGGCCGACGGCGAGTACAAGCTCTACTGGGCAGACGAAAGCGGCGATATGCTCACCTTCACACTCGGCGACAAAGAGATTCCTTACAGCGAGTTTGCCGCAATTACTACATACTTCGGTACAGGCTCGCTCAACCTTCCCGATTACACGGCGATTCCCAACGGCGCAGAGAACATAATAGTAACCTGCGGTGATGAAACAGTTGAGATTATTGAAATACCTGAAGAGAAGATTGCTGAGCGTAGTGACAAGATTTATTCCTACGGTTCAATAAGCGACCTTCACTTCAACAGATATTTTACTGAAGACGGCGAGGATGTTGCCCAAACAACGTTTGCGGTTGCGCTTGATTTCTTTGATGCGGCAGACGTTTCTCTCGTTGCAATGCCCGGCGATATTGCATACGACGGTGAGCTCGAATCATTTATGAGCTTCAATGCAATTTCTTCACAGTACGATTTTCCCGTATACACAACAACCGGTAACCACGACATCCGAAAAGAATACGAAAAAGAAAACTGGCTCGCATATATGAATCCCGGTGCTTACGGCGAAAACCGCGATGAGAACGTTATCAACGTTGCAGATAACGGTATGGATTTTGTATATGAAGAACCCGTTTCAGGTGACATTTTCATTTTCCTTTGCCAGTCCTCAAACAACTACAGCATAGCTATCAATTCGCTTCTTCAGCCCTCACAGCTCGATTGGCTTGAGGCACAGCTTAACGAGCACAAGGACGATAACGTTTACCTTTTCTTCCATACGTTCCTCTGTTCTGCAAGCGGCAACCTTTTCACTTCTACAGGTAATCTACAGAACTATGCAGGCTGGTCATATCCTCTTGTTTATACTCCTTATGCTAACGATGAAGCGAGACTCAGAAACATTCTCAGAGAAAACGATAACGTAACCTTCTTCAACGGTCATTCTCATTGGGCATATCATATGCAGCGCCTCAACCCCAACCTCAATATCTCCCAAAACGGTGAGGACGGCGCAACATACGTTCACGTTTCTTCTGTTTCCTGCCCCAGAACAGCGGATGATTTCCAGATTCTTTGGTCAAGCAATGACGGCGCGATGAGCGAAGGCTATCTTATCGAGGTTTACGAGGATTCAATGGTATTGTACGGTGTTGACTTTGTAAACGGTCAGATTCTGGCATACGCAACTTACGAAGACGTGAGATAACAACGAAAATATAAAAAGAAAAGGAAGCACGAAATGTTCGTGTTTCCTTTTTGTTTTATACTGTACTTTTATTACAAAACCATAATTAATGTGCCGGCACCGATTAAAACACAACCAATTAAAGATTTTAATGTGAACTGCTCGTGCAGGAATACAAAAGCCAACACCAGGGTTATAACTACGCTGAGCTTATCGATAGGCACTACCTTTGATGCGTCACCGATTTGTAATGCTTTATAGTAGAAAAGCCAAGATGCGCCTGTTGCAAGTCCTGATAAAATCAAAAACAGCCAGCTTTTTCGGCTGATGTCACTTATTCCGTTCTGTGCGTTAGTGATAAATACCATTCCCCAGGACATAATCACCACAACGACCGTTCTTATAGCTGTTGCAAGGGTGGAGTTGACTCCGTCAATGCCCACCTTGGCAAGGATTGATGTAAGCGCCGCAAAAACTGCTGACAACAGTGCAAAAACAAACCACATATAATCACACCCCAAAATATTTGTCGAATACAGTATGATTATATCATTCCGGCTTTTTCCAATCAATATTTTTTTGCAAATAACTTATTTGTCGGTATACGGGGTGCTTATTCTTCCAGAAGCGCAATCGCTTTCAGATATTTTTCTTTTCTGGCGAGCGCCTTTTCGTCAACGTAATCTAATCGCGTTAAATCAGAATTATGCTTCAAATCTGCCAGCTTAACAGCCTTGGCAACAGGGTTTTCTTTAATCATACGGACATAGTCCATATATTCAACGTCATCTGCATGAGTCATTAAAGCGATTGCGTCGGTAATCTCTTTCCCGAATCCCATTTTGGTAAGATCTTCAATAGTGTAGTCCGTATCCTCTACCACATCGTGCAGCAACGCAACAACTGTTGTTTCTTCGTCATTCATTTGTTCAGCCAGATGAAACGGATGAAAAACATAGGGCATACCGCTTTTGTCGAGCTGCTCTTTGTGTGCATCAAAGCATAATTTGAGCGCCATCTTGGTTTTTGCAGTATATATCATCTTTACCACCTCTTGTTGTTATTATATCACACTAT
This sequence comes from Clostridia bacterium, assembly GCA_017382015.1. Classification (GTDB taxonomy): domain Bacteria; phylum Bacillota; class Clostridia; order Oscillospirales; family Acutalibacteraceae; genus UBA8612. Next base: position 3,553 of record JAFOBC010000105.1, on the reverse strand, counting down.
GCGTCCGATAAAAAGGACTATAACTAAAAAATCCCCTTAAATTACCTTGGGGAGACTATCCACAACAGGACAACTCAAATGAGTTTTTAATTACTGAAATAATATTTAATGCTTTTTATTGTAATTTAGCATTATTATGTTATACTGAGCTTTGAGGTGAGGTGTTTTTATGTTTATTCAAAGAATTATCAGTTTCTTTCTGGCGGTTGCCACGTTCTTAGGCTATGCTTTTTCTTTTCAGAAGCCGTTGAGCGAGGCAGACTACGAACCTTCAACGCAAGGAGTTGAACGCGATATGAGCAAATATGCAGGTATTCATTCCGAAATAAAGGATTGCGGCGGCACATCGACGCTTTATATCAATGGCGAGCCGCACGCCGCCGTTGCGTATATGACGTATCTGGAGAAGTTTAACGAGTATGACGATTTTGCGGCGGCAGGTTATAAATTCTTTTCCGTTCCCGTTCTGTTTTCGGGCAGATGGATAAGTATAACAGACGGTCTGACTCCGTTTAAAAAAGGTATTTTTGACGAGAAGGGTGAACCTGATTTTTCGCTGTTTGATGAGGCGGTTGAAAAAATCCTTGAGGCTTGCCCCGATGCATACATTATTCCGCGTGTCAATATAAGTATGCCTGTCTGGTGGGAGCAAGAAAACCCCGATGAGCTTAACTATAAGGACGGCGTGCCTTGCAGGGAGTCTTTCTATTCAAAGAAGTGGCTCAATGATGCTTCACAGTTTTTGCGTGAATTCACACAGTATACAAACTCGAGTAAACACGCATCACATATTGTCGGCTATCAGATAGCAGGCGGTAACACCGAAGAGTGGTTCCACTTTGATATGAACGGCGGCTACGGCAAATGTGCGGAGGAAAGCTTCAAGGAGTTCCTTGAAGAGTATTACCCCGAGATTGAGTACAAGGGCTTGCCGGATATCAGTCAGATCGATAAAAAAGGCGATTACCTGAACGATGAGTATCTTTCACGCTACATAGAGTTTGCAAACTTCAGGGTTGCTGAGGCTATAAGTGTGTTTGCGCGAATCGTCAAGGAAGAAACGGGCAACAACGTTGTTGTAGGCACGTTCTACGGTTATACCCTTGAGGTATCAAACTCCCTGCAGGGTAACCACGCGCTCAACTACATACTCAAGGATGAAAACATCGACTTTATCTGTTCGCCCAATTCATATATAGGCACACGTTCACCTGACATGGACTGGACGGAAATGTATCCTGCAGATTCTATTCGTCTTCACGGCAAGATGTGTTTCCAGGAGTGCGATATCAGAACTCACCTTACAGTGCCGCTTTCACAAAAAGATCCCTCAACCGATCCTTACGGTTTGCTTGAAGCGCCTGTATGGCAACCCAGAGGTTCAAAATATCAGGCTGTCAACGAAATACGCAAATCATTCGCACGTCAGCTTATAAAGGGCAACGCGCTGTGGTGGTTTGATATGTGGGGCGGCTGGTACGCTGACGAAGACATAATGAGCGAAATGGAAACCTACAAAGGCATTTACGAGCAAAGCATAACTGATACCGACAGAAGCTCCAAGGCGGAGGTTGCGGTGTTTGTTGATGAGAGTGCGTATAAGTACCTCACAAGCGGCTCTTTCCGCAATATTTTCCACAGCCAGCGCAATGAGCTTGGACTTATGGGCACAACGTATGATATGTACGATGTTTATGATTTTGAAGAGGTTTACAGCAAATACAAGGCGGTTATCTTGCTTTCAAACGCAAAAACAGCTTATATGGAAAAAGCACACGAGCTTTGCGTAGAAAACGACGTGCCGTATATTATGACGTCAACCATCAAAGAGAAATTTACGGTTGATGAACTCAGAGCGTTCTGCGCAACCAACGGTGTTCATCTTTACTGCCAGACCGATGATATAGTTTACGTCAATGAAAACTATATCTGCATTTACGCAGTTACTGCAGGCGAGAAAACATTGGATCTCGGCAGGGTAAGAGGCGTCAGCGAACTGCTCGGAGGAACTTATCAGGGCAGCACAGATGCTGTAACCGTCGAGATGCAGAAGGGCGAAACGAGACTCTTCAGATTAAATTAATAAAAACACCATAACAAAACCCCATCTCATATGAGATGGGGTTAGTTTTTTGTGTGCAGTTACTGCGCTCTGTAACACCGTACGATAATTCTTTCGTTGCCTGAATATGTGCAGGTGTAAAGAATCAGGTCGTCGCCCGTGTCTTTGACCTTTTCTGTGTCTGTCGGTTTGAGCATTTCTATGGTCGCAACTTTATAGTTATTGATGTTTCCTTCTATATCGACAAACATTACGGCAGAATCAGGTTTAAGCTGGCTGAGATATTTGAAGTGGCTTTTGTAATTGTGTGCCGCAATAACAAGATTGTCGGTTTTCGTTGAGCCGTAGTAACGGCATGGCGAAATTTTCAGCTTGGAATAATTCCATTCATCCATAACGGGTAACTCAAGGTTAAGGTCGGGGATGTAGAGATAGCCGATGTAGCCGTTGCCGTCAATCTCGGCGGACTTCATTTCCAGATCAAAAGGGTCAGTTTCAATTTCTGTGAGGCGGTTGTTCTCAATCTCCACCATAATGGAGTCTACAATAATGTCAGCCTTTTCTTCGGCGGATTTATTTTCGTTGTTGTTATAAAAAAGGAGAGCTGCCGAAAAAAAGATCATCAGCAAACCGACTGCTATAAACGCGATACCGATTTTTCTTTTCATTTAGCTGCTCCCTTCATATTTATTCTGTTTCTTTTTTACTGAAATTCAGTATAGCCCAACCGATGCTGAAAACAAACAGACCTGCGGTTGCGAAAACGGGTACCGGCCAGTTGAGCTGCCCGGTGTCGATGAGGGTGTCAGGCTCTGTTGTGCCGTTTTCCGAGCCGTGGTTTGTGCCCGATTCCGAGCCGGGATTTGAACCGGATTCTGAGCCGGAATTTGAACCGGATTCTGAGCCGGGTGTTGAACTTGATTCCGAACCCGGTGTGGTGCCCGGTTCATTGCCGGGGTTTGTGGTAGGGTGATGCCCCGGTGTGGTACCCGGTTCATCACCGGGGTTTGTGGTAGGATGATGCCCCGGTGTAGTGCCCGGTTCATCGCCGGAGGGATTGGTTGTTGTTTCTTCTTCGCCGCTGTCGGGTTTGTTTATTATGGTGACAGTATTTGACGAGGTTTCGTAAGTGACGTTATATCCGTCAGGCACCGCCTCTTCGACGACGTTCCATACGCTGTTTTTTTCAAGCGCGTCCCAACGGTAATACCAGTTGTTGTCCTTGTTCAACTCAACTCTTGCAAATTCCTCAAGGTCTTTGAGCAGAACAACGGTTACCTTCTGGGGATGTGGTTCATTTGTGTCCCACACTTTTTTTACGGATATATAGGTGTACGTGCCGTCTGTATATCCCGAATTGATGAATATTTTGGGTGTGGCATTGATATCGTATTCCCACGCCTGACTCTCAGCGTCAAATTCGGGAATGTTTATAACGAAAGGCGAGGGCATAAAATAGCCGTCAAAATCACCCCACGGTACGACGAGGTA
>JAFOBC010000104.1 GCA_017382015.1 Clostridia bacterium | reverse complement strand
GGTGAGATACGGGATTGCCGGCGCTTTTAATGGTGCACTTGGAAAAATCCGTGTACATGATAGCGCACACAGAGAATATGTGCGTTCTTTTTTGGAGAGCAACCCCATCTACACGTACCTACACAATTCTTGTATGGCTTCGACTCGCGCCTCTCTCAGTGAGGCCAACCTTTCAATGCTTTATATTGCCATTCCTGATAGCCATACGGTATCTGAGTATGAAAAAATGTTGTATAAAATCCGAAGCAGCATATTAAAAAACAATGATGAAACGGAAAAGCTGATAGAATTGCGCGACTGGTTGCTACCAATGCTGATGAACGGGCAAGCCACCATCAGCGACTAAGCAGCTAAATTATCATTTATTTTTTGGTTTAATCCTATTTTTCTATCTATAGCACTTAAGCATGTGGCAATTTTTCTTTGAATAGTTTTGGGAGGAACAATGATTTCTGTATTCATTAAATCGCTAATTCGTATTTCAAGTATGATGCTTCCGGTAGTATGTTTTGACGCCATTTTTATGAAGATATCACTAGCCAGATACAAACACATATATTCCGGTAAAACTACGCCTGTATTAACCCTAATTGAAAATATCGATTCACCGATATCGTAATCGTTCGGTTCATCCATTATTAAGTGACAATGTCCAATTGGCGCTCTGCTTGAAAACAAAATGTCACCCACTTTAATATCCGATCGTCTATTGATAATTCGTTTTGCCGCCTCATCAATATAGTCGCATTTGGTAAAATCAATTGTTCCTTGTTTTGTTAGGTTTTTAGCGGTAATATATTTGAGTTTGCCGTTTCCTAACGAAAAATTGCTTCTTGGGTTTAAACCCGTATTAAGCTGCAGAATGCACTCGCTAAATTTTAAAACGCGCCAACCATCATCCAATAGCTGTCCGCCTATTTTAAGTTTACTCATACTTCACCTTCTTCAGTTGCTCCATGATTTCTGCCTGGAGCTTTGCACCTTCATCGAAGTATTTCTGCAACTGTGTCTGATACGCCTGCATCTTCTGCGCAAATTCCTCGGGCGTTAATTCCACGTATTCGATTTTCACATCGAAGTATTGGCCGGCAGAGAGGGAGTATTTCTTTGCGATGATTTCGTCATAGGTAACCGCAACAGAGAAATCTTCCACCGCTTCTTTATTCAGGAACGTGTTGACAATTTGATCGATTTCAAAATCGCGCAGACGACGCTTCTGGTTGTTGCCATCTTTGTATTCTTCACCCATCTTAGATGCATCGATCAACACCACTTTTTCTGCCGTTCTGGAATTATCAAAGAACAGTACGGATACGTTGGTGCCGGTATTTGCAAATACGTTAGAGGGCATACTGATCGCACCATAAACAATATGGTCTTCGACCAGCTTCTTCAAAAGGGTTCCTTCAACGCTGCTCTTGGCAGTTAAGAAGCCAGTGGGTACAACTATAGCACCTTTACCGGTCTTTTTCAGCGAATTTACCACGTGTTGAATAAAGCAGGTATAGATAGCCATGCTTTCCTTCTTCTTTTTTGGTACACCAGGGACACCTGCCCAGAAACGTGCGGGCATTGCTGCGATTTTTTCGCGCGTATCAGAAAAGTCCATTTTAAATGGAGGGTTCGACACAACGAAATCAAACTGACGCAGGTTCTGTCCGTCATCACTCTTGTGGTAAGGAGATACCAGTGTATCACCCTGAATGGCGTGATCCAGTGACGAAACGAGGCTGTTCAGAATCAGATTTAATTTCAGCATCTTGTTACTGCGCTGTGAAATATCCTGCGAAAAAATGGTGCACTTATCCTCTCCAATGCGGTGGCTCAATGCCATCAAGAGCGTGCCTGTACCAGCCGAAGGGTCATAGCATTCAATATTATGAAGGTCAGTTCTATCGCCAACCAGCAAACGCGCCATGATTGTGGCAATTGCGTGCGGGGTGTAATACTCCGCATACTTACCGCCTCCTGCGGTGTTATAGTCTTTGATCAGATACTCAAAAATCGCCGCAAAGAAATCATAGTGCTCTACGAACGCTTCTTCAAAAGAGAAGTTAACAAGCTTATCGACCAACGCACGTGCGAACGGTGCTCTCTGCGCATCATCAGTAACATGCTGGGTTAATGGTTCAAAGAGCGGAATTTTGGTATTCTGTGTTGTCTGAGTAGAAAAAATGGCGATATTCTTATCTGCGATATCTGTCATCGTTCTGTCAAAAATCAGATCGAAATCGCCTTTTGCCTGCTGATTCCACAGATTTGAAATTAAGTGTTCCGGTAACAAACGCGGAACGTCAGGGTTCAGCTCATCAAAAATATCCAGGCGATCATCTTCGCTGAGTTCGCTATATGCAACTTCCCATTTCTCCGCTGCAGCAATTGCAGGACTCATACGTTTCAGTTCGTATCCAAATTTATCATTCAGGAACTTGTACAGAAATACCTGTGTGATGATTTTATACTCATTACCGTCGTTTCCCATGCCATATGTTTGGCAGGTAGCTTTCAGCGAATCAATGAGTTCAATTGTTTTGGACTTTATTGAAGTAACCATATACTATACTCCTAACTTTATGCAGCCGGATAGGTTGCATTATACTGGCTCAAATATTGTCCGGTAATACGTGACTGAATAAACAGCCGATCATCTCTCGAACTCTTGAGCGACAGGCGATCCATTCCCAGCTTCACCTGTGTCATAACGGTCTGCTCAAAATATGCATCCTTTTTTAGAATATCATTTCTGTCGTACACCTTCTGATCGACGTCGGCTTTAATGGAGCGAAGAACATCCATAATGTCTTCGTCGTAGTCAGAAACAATTGGTACCAGGCCAGCCGCTCTGCGTCTGGCGTTTTCTTCTTTCACGCGTTTATGAACGCGGACAAATTTAGGGTCGTCATTATATTTTCTCATCAACGCCTTATTGCGTTTTTGAAGCTCAGCGAGCTTCTTGAGAATTTCATCCAGTGCACGCGAGTGCTCATTGAACTCATCAATCGTATCCACCACGAAACCATGTTCCTTGAAGCGCTGCATAAATGCTTCACGCAAGGTTACAAACTCAGGATCCTCCTGGTCGATATTCTCGGTAAAAGTACGAACTGCTCTTTGCCATTTTTCGTGATATGCTTCTTTGCCTCCAGGAATCATCTTCAGTTCTTCTTCACCAATTTTACTGAAGTTGAAGGTGATGTCCTGCATAGCATCATTTACTAATTGACGCGTGCCATCCTCGCTGTAGAACGCCTCTTTCTGATTGATCGTGTCAATGTGACGCTGAACTTCACGGATCATATCGGGAAGGCGTGTGAATTCTAAACGGGCAAATGCTGTTTTTAGTTCTTCATCACCGAAAGTACGCACGATATTGCAGCAATCACGAGCAGCAATCAGAACCTTTTTTAGCTTCAAAAGATGCTGCTTATCTTCGATTGTCGATATCTCGGAACTGAATTCCTCCACATTATCCGTTGTGTACTCAAAGAGCACCTGGCGTACCTCACGCATTTGTGAAATCAGCGCATCTCTGTCTTCAATAACCTGCATGAATGTATCGGTTACGTTTTCTTCACCAACCTCTGCTGGATCATTAAAGCGATTCAGTTCGCGCAGATACGCTTCATTTGTTTCCGCAAAATTCTTTTTGATATCAGCGAAGTCGATAACGTAGCCGTAGCGGTTATCTTTATAGGGTCTATTAACACGGGTGATCGCCTGCAACAGGTTGTGATCCTTCAGCTTTCGGCCGAAATACAATCTCTTAAGGCGAGGCGCATCGAAGCCTGTAAGAAGCATATTAAAAACGACGAGAATATCGATGGTCATATTCTTCTTGAAGTCTTTGACAATCTTTTTACGCGTTTCCTTATCTTCGCTATCATGGAGAATGAGGCCAATACGAAAATGTGTTTTTACAGAAGAATCCTCGTTCAGTTCACGCTGGATTTCATCAAAATAAGTATAGATTTTTCGTGCCTGCTCACTGGTTTCGCAGATAACCATGCCGCCGAGAGTATCGTCACCTTGCACCATGCGGAAACGCTTCAGATCGCTAATGATATAGCGCACCAATTCCTTAATGTAGGTGTCATGTTCGATAATATCACTTTTACGAATATCCTTTTTCTGTACCAGGGTTTCGAGTTTTTCGTAAATCTCAGAAAGCTTTTCTTTATATTTAGTTTCGATGTCTTCGCGGATAATTTTAAGAGTATATCCATCTTGAATAGATTTATCGTAATAATAGGTGTGGAAGTAATTACCGAAAATTTTCCAAGATGCTCGTTCTTCATGAAGCAGAGGGGTGCCGGTTAAGGCGATCTTAACCGCGTTTGCATCTGCGTCGAACAGGTTGGCAAGGAAGCTGCCTTCCGGCTTATATCCACGGTGCGCCTCATCGATGATGAATACACGCTGCAAGTTTGTGGCATAAGACGGCAAATCAACTCTTGATTTGTCTTCGGCAAAGCGCTGAATATTAACAACCGTAATTTCCGGCTGTCCGCTTACGCCTTCCTGTGCCTGATTGTTACGGAACTGCTCCATCAACTCGGACCTCGAGTTTGCGGTCTTCACGATGAGTCCACGTGCTTCAAATTCTTGTGTGGCCTGTTCCAGCAAATCCAGACGGTCAACAATGAAATAAAATTTTGCTACTTTGTTATTACATGAATAGTAGTCCGACAGTACGTTTGTCAGATAATAAGACAATGCCGTTTTACCGCTGCCTTGGGTGTGCCATACAACACCGGAGGTGATATTTTCGGAAAGTTTTTTCTGAATAGCCATCGCAGCAAACATCTGCTGATAACGCATAATGTGTTTCTGATCGGTAACTTCAATTTTACCGTCCACTTCACGTTCCATCTTTACATATGCAATGCCGTATCTAATGATAAACAGCAACCGTTCAGGAGAGCACATAGACGTGATAATTCTGTTAGTGGGAGAATTTGTATTCAGGTTAGTCTGATACTCAGGGGCTGTGTGAATAACCTGATTATTAAAATCGCGCAGAATTTGAAGCTCAATAGCAGGATCAATATCCTTATAGGGATAATCTTTATTGTACGGTGCGACAGACTGATTGGTTGGATTTTCTTCTCTGAAACAATTAAATGGAGCTGACTGCCTTGCAGCAGTGCAATAGAACGCGCCCTGAATCGGTACGATACCGCCCTCGGCATCGTACTCCATATTGTTAGAGAAAATCATCAGCTGCGTCAGGTTGATGAATCGACGGAACTTCTTATTAGGAAAACGCTGCCGATTCATTCTATTACTCTCGGCAACCATGCCTCCTTGGTTGTTGGGCTTCTTAACCTCGATAAAAGCAAGTGGCAGACCGTTTATAAACAGGGTGATATCCGGACGGAATTCATCCTGATCACGTTTGCAAGTAAATTCTGCTGTACAGTGAAAAACATTGTTTTTCGGATTTTCAAAATCAACCAGCCGAAGCGGATACACGCGCAAAAGCCGCTTATAGAAACTGCGACCCAAATCATCGTTATCAAGCTCCTGGCGAATTTGACGCAAAATTTCTTCTGCCTCTCCTTCATGTCCAGGATTGAGTGCAGCAAATTGTTTTTTAAAAACATCTAAAAGAATATTGGTATCCGGATCATATTTCGTTCCGGCCATATCCTCCGTAATCTTTCCATAATATATATAACCAAGTCTTGTAAGATGCACAAGTGCCGGCATCTGAACGCGAGTGGCTTCATTGAAAAGGCTGCGCCCATTATTTGCTCTTGCCATAGTGCTTATCCTCCAATCGTATATTTCTTAATGTCAAGTGGAATTCAAACATTTTCGTCTTCCGGAACAAATTCCATCACATCGCCAATGTCGCAGCCGAGGACAGCGCAGGCTCTACCGAGAATTGCAAGATTGACCGGTTCATCGCGTCGGAGCTTGGTCATCGTGTTAGGTGCGATATCGGCAGCTTTGCGTAACTCTGCCTGTGTCATTTTTTTATCAATAAGTAATTTCCATAGTTTATTATAAGAAATAGACATCCTTCCGCCTCCTGTAATGCAATTGCAAATTTACTACAATATCACAATCTGTACTGTAGCATACAATTTCAAAAAAAGCAAGATATTTTCGCAACTTGTTGCGAAAATATCTAACGATCAGTTCGTTCAGAAAGGTTTGATGCAATATTACATTTATTGTTTTGAACATTCATATATATCCACACTAAAAGTGCCAGACAAATACCGCAGCAATATATTACAACGCTGATAGATCACTTGGAAATGTGGTTTCGTTGAAAAACATTTTTGCTGAATGCGAATTGTTCAAGGAATCAGTTACCGAAAAAATCTCGGCAACTGCCACAGACGGTAAAAAGCAATAAGAATTAAAGTGCCGCAAAAGGAATAAAGGCTTATCCCGAAAAGTTAAGCCTTTATTCGATATAATTGCATTTTTCGTCTTCATGACGTAGTTGAGAACCAGCTCATGCAGAACCATGCGAAGACCTCTGTTCAATATTCTCTCAACCGAAATTAATCTTTCTCAGCACAGAACCTATGCAAAAGCACAGTCCCTATATTTAATAAGGGTTTTCTCAACAAAGTAAACACTTCTTGATATAAATATATTATAAAAATCTTTCTTTATTTGCTTTGGCGAATTCGCTCAACGAATATGAACGGATTCTTTCTTTTACGATATTGGGAATTAAAAATCCGTTGGCGGTGAGCTTTGCACAGCGATTGATTATTGTTTTGTTGGTGACTCCGAGTGCTTTGCTGACTTCAATCGGAGTAAACTCAAACAAACGGTTTTTAATCAGGTAAGACAAAAACTCTTTTTCTTTTGTATTCAGATGTGACATAGCCGTATCCAGTTCATCCGTTGCTGCCGAAACCGACAGCTCGCACACTTTTTTGGAATAAAGCTCCACCATACGAAGGAAATAATTAACCCATATTTCAGGGTGCGGAGGATTTTCTCTGCCCGAATAGTAAAGTGCAGGTAATCCCATTTGCAGCGATGCATAATATTCGTCGGGATCATAAGCAAAATATTCCTCAAGCGAACCGATTCCGCTAAATCCGTAGCCGTAAAGGTCGAGAACATATCCAGACATCAATCTTGCAGTTCTTCCGTTGCCATCCTCAAACGGATGAATTGTAACAAGCTGATAATGCACAACCGCAGCAACAATAAGCGGATGGTCATCGGTTTCATTTACATAGCTTACCAGCTCATCAAGCAACCCGGGAATATCTGTATATTCGGGCGGAATATATTCCGGAGCACCTGTTTCGCTGTCATAAACAGCAAAAAGCATTCCGGGAGGCATTTCACCTCGCAGACCGATTTTTTCTTTTGATGCACCTTTCTCAACCATTGCCTGCACCTCGAGAATTAACTCCACAGAAAAAGGCGTTTTGTTTTTCAGCTTTTCCTCGAGCAGGTTGAGTGCAAGAAAATAATTCCTAACCTCTTGCTCGGGTTTAAGAAAATGCTTGTGGTCATCACGCTCCATAGCCTCGTTTGCCTGAAGCTCGGTAAGGGGATTACCTTCAATTTTATTTGATGCATATGAACTTTTTTTCTTTGAGTTTTTTCTTAATTTGTTTTTGGCGATTGTAGGAATTTCAACAGTGCCGAGAGAAAAGCGGTTTTCATCGATAGCAGATATTCTTTTCAGAATTTCATTAGTCAATGTAACTTTAATCATTCTATCATTCCTTTGATTGTTGCTACACATATTATATCACAACAAAAATGGAATTTCCATTAAAATTTCACTATTTTTTCACTATTTTTCATTAGTTGCAGTGGATATATGTTGTTTTTCAAAATATATAAATCGCAAATTTGTATCAACAAAGCCGCAATAAACAGTTATTTTAAGCAGCCGATGATACAATATTATGGGCGGTATCGCCTTATACACCATTAGACAGAAAAGATACCGCAGTTGATACAATTGTATTAACTGCGGTATTTTTATTCAGCTATATCAAACCCGTGCATATCAATAATTTCAAAAATAAAGCGTTGCATTCGTGGCATATTTCACCCACCCTGCAACGCTTTTTTTGTATTGTTTTCTGCAGTTGTTTCCGAAACCCTATACAACCATCGTTATACAATACATAACCGTTGATTTATATGATTTTTGTTATAACATCTACCCCATACACCGCACCGAGCGATGAACCGCAGTCCCAACTTATGTGGATAGTGCCTATATCGTCAACGAACCTGACCGTTCCTTTGTCGCCTGTAGTTAGTTTTGTGTATGGGTCATCCATATGCACAAGCTCGACTCTTGTTCCTGTCGGATACTTCTCACGCAGCACCGTAAGCGTTTCTTTTAGTTTTATCCAAACAACTCTCTGTATTGAACAGGGTAATATCCTGTGTGTTGTTTAAAACGTCTTATGAAATTCGGATAGTCGTTGAATCCGCATTCCGTGCATATCTGCAGCACGGTCATGTCTGTGTGCTCAAGCAGTTTTTTTGCATATTCAAAGCGCATATTGTTCAGATAAACTTTGAAGTTTATTCCTTTTTCTGCCTTGAATAGCCGTGAAAAATATGTGGGTGCAAGTGCAACCTCGTTGGCAACATCTTCAAGTTTAAGCTCATTTCTGAAATTGTTGAGAACATATAACTCCGCTTTGTTTATTGCGGAAAGTTCCCTGATTGGTTCGTCATCTGAAGTTTCCTTTTTAAGTTTTGCAATAATGGCGTTGAGCAACATTTCGGAAAAATCCTTATCATTTATATTGTTGCAGAGTTCGTTAAGCAAAACTTCAAAGCAAAGTTTGGTTTCTCCGCTTACTTTCAGAAACACCGGCGAGTTTTTTGTGAGGCTCTGCAGAAAAGTCTGATTGCAGATATCGCCCGAGAACATAACATTATAAAGTTCGGCATCCTTGATATCCACATAGTGAAAGTCAAGCGGAGTCAAGAAAAACAAATTGCCCGGTTCTATTTCATATTCGGTTCCGTCAACCGTATATGTACCGTTGCCCGAAACAATAAACTCCAGCTCATAAAAATCGTGAAAATGCGTTTCTATAAAAGTGTTTTCTTGCTTTTTGGTTGCACTGAGGTAGCCGTTTTCTATAAATCTGCTCTTTGTATATTTCTGCATAAGCCCACTTCCTTTTGCTCTATTTTAACTTGTCTGATAATAAAAATCAATACAAAGGCAAAAAAAGACAATGCAGGATTCTGACATGCAAAGTATAATAAAATCATAATCAATGGAACGTATTAGACAGGAGGTGTCAGTTATTAAATTTATTGGTATCGACATTGGCGGAACCAAATGCGCAGTGGTTTCGGGCAATGATGCGGGTGAAGTTATACAAAAGGAAAAAGTCCCAACAAAGGATTGCAAAAACACTATTGATAAGATAATCAAAATTGCAAAAACAATGGGCAAATGTGATGCTATAGGTATAAGTTGCGGAGGCCCGTTGGACTCTAAAAACGGAATAATAAAATCACCGCCTAATCTTCCCGGATGGGATAATATTAAAATAGTAGATGTGCTAAAAAACGAATTCAATGTTCCTGTCTTTTTAAGAAATGATGCAGATGCATGCAGTCTTGCAGAATGGAAATTCGGAGCAGGAAGAGGGACACAGAATATGATATTTCTTACTTTTGGCACGGGTCTTGGTGCGGGACTCATCTTGAATGGCAAACTGTACACCGGTGCTTGTGATATGGCAGGCGAAGTAGGTCATATAAGGCTTTCTGATTATGGACCGGTCGGTTACGGAAAAGCAGGTTCATTTGAAGGATTCTGTTCCGGCGGCGGTATAGCTCAAATAGGAAAAACCATTGCAAAAGAAAACCAACAAATGGGCCATCCTGTAAGTTTTTCGGGTGATGAAATAACAGCCAAATCTATCGCTGATATCGCTATATTAGGCGATGAAAGTGCATTGGAAGTATACAAGCAGTGTGCACATATGTTAGGTCGAGGTCTTTCAGTGCTGATTGATATACTCAACCCCGAAAAGATAATTCTTGGAAGCATATTTCAACGCAGCGAAGAATTATTACGAGCAGAAATGGAAAAGGTTATTGCAAAAGAAACTCTTCCTCAATCGCGCAATGTTTGCAAAATAGTTCCTGCAGAGCTTGGTGAATCACTTGGAGATGTTGCTGCTTTGTGTGTAGCGGTTTGCGGAATAAAAGGAGAAATATGAATGGAAAAGCTAATGGTACGCTATCCTGCTCTTAAGTCCTGCGAGAGTAAAATTAAAAATACTCTTGAACTTATGATAAAAACATACGAACAAGGCGGAAAGATACTTATATGCGGCAACGGGGGCAGTGCGGCAGATTGTGAACATATTGTAGGCGAACTCATGAAAGGTTTTCATTTGAAGCGACCTGTTTCCGATGAACGCATACCGGAAGAACTCCGCAAAGGTTTGCAAGGAGCTTTACCGGCAATATCTTTACCAAGCCAGATATCCGTGCTCTCCGCTTATGTTAATGATGCAGATCCTGAGATGATGTATGCACAGCTTGTATATGGATACGCATGCAAAAATGATCTTGTTATAGGTATTTCAACTTCAGGGAATTCTGCAAATATAATCAATGCCCTGACCGTTGCAAAATCACTTGGCGTAAAGACCGTTGCTTTGACAGGTGAAAAGCCAAGCAAATTGATGGAGCTGTGCGATGTTACAATAAATGTTCCGAGCTGCGAAACTTATGAAGTGCAGGAATATCACTTGCCTGTTTATCACTATCTGTGTGCATCTCTTGAAAAACATTTTTTCTCAAAATAAAAATGAATTCATAAAAAGGAGATTGAAAGATGAAGAAAAAGTTCCACCTCATTGCAAACGCTCACCTTGACCCCGTTTGGCAATGGCGTGTCCCTGAAGGGCTGTCGCTTGTTAAATCCACTTTTCGCTCCGCACTTGACAGAATGAACGAATTTCCCGATTACACATTCACAAGTGCATGTGCAAGCTACTATAAATGGATAAAACTCAACGAGCCTGAAATGTTCGAAGAAATAAAGCAAAGAGTAAAAGAAGGCAGATGGGCAATTGTTGGCGGTATGTGGGTGCAACCCGATTGCAACATTCCGTCGGGTGAGGCATTCTGCCGTCACATGCTCTATTCACAAAAGTTTTTCAAAGAGAATTTCGGATTCATCGTAAAAACGGGATACAATGTTGACTCATTCGGACATAACGGTATGTTGCCTCAGCTGCTGAAAAAATCAGGAATAGACAATTACATTTATCAGCGACCTGACAACCGTACAGAAAAACCTAATCTTCCGTTTGATGATCTGCATTATTGGCAAAGCCCTGACGGAAGTGTTATCAATGCTTTCCGTGTTCCTGACGGATACGGCGGAGATGTTCACGAGCAGCGCCTTGTTGACCACTATTACAACAAAAATCAGCCGATGATGGTGCTTTTCGGTGTCGGTAATCACGGTGGCGGACCTTCAAAGGAGCACCTTAAAAACGCTGAAAAGCTTATCTGTAACGGTGATTTCAAATATTCCACCCCCGATACTTATTTTGAAGAAGCACAGGGCACTGAAATGCCGCTTGTAAACGAGGATTTGCAGCACCACGCAAGCGGTTGCTACAGCGCAAACAGCAGAATTAAAAACATCAACCGCAGGGCAGAAACAGAGCTTGTAACGGCTGAAAAACTGGATGTTCTTGCTAATATAATGACGGGTTCTGCTTTGCATAACAAGCAGATTGAAGCCGCATGGGAACGGGTTATGTTCAATCAGTTCCACGATATCCTTGCTGGCTGTTCAGTAAAAGAAGCATATTTTGATGCAGAAAATTCTTACGGTTACGCTCGTGAAACAGCTCTTGATGTAAACACCTTTGCTGCACAGCGTATAACTTGGAGAATCAAGACTACCGATTTTCTTGACGCTGACGATTCTGAAATGAGAGGCAGAATGTGGTATAAAGAGGGCGAAGGCTCACCAATGGTTGTGTTTAACCCTCATTCTTTTGCTGTTAAATCTATTGCGCAGTTCGGTTCGCAGTACATTTCAAAGGTTCTTGATTCAAAGGGTAATGAAGTCCCGTTCCAGCTTGTGCGTGCTTCATATACCGACGGTGAGCATCTTTACAAGTGCATTTTTGAAGCAGATGTTCCTGCTTACGGTTACGCTGTATATTATCTTTATCACAAAGAAAACAACGATGAAAAATCCTTCGAGTCACATCTTACTGCAACAGAAAACAGCCTTGAAAACAGTAAGGTCAGATTTGTTTTTGATAAAGAAACAGGTGCAGTTTCTTCTTGTATATTAAAAGAAAGCGACACCGAATTTGCCGAAGGTCTGCTTGGCAGAGCAGTTGTTTGCGACGATTTTGCCAACGATACATGGGGACACAGAGTTTTTGATTATAATATTGATATAGGTCAGTTTGGCGAAGGTACTCTTGAGATTGTTGAAAACGGTCCTGTCAGGGTAACCGTCAAATCCGTTGTAAAATACGGCAATTCCGTACTGACAAGATACTACTCGCTTTATGACGATAGCGATAAGCTTACAGTCAGAACAGTTCTTGAGCTTGATGAGCAGTATAAATCCGTCAAGCTTTCGTTCAAAGCGGATGTAAACAATTCAACCGTCACATATTCCATGCCTTATGGCTTTATTGAAAAGGATGCAAACGGTCAGGAAGAGCCTTCACACGCATGGTGCGATATATGCGATGAAACTGGTAAGGGTCTCGGACTTCTGAACACAGGCAAATACAGTTTCTGTTCAATCGGTAATGATCTGCGTATGATGATTGCACGAAGCTGTGCATACCTTGACCACTTCGGTCAGCATATGCGTGACGGTGAAATGGAATTTCTTGATAAGGGCGAGCAGGAATTTACCTATGAAATCGTTCCTCATATTCAGAAGGTCAATTCCGAACTATTCAAAGCATCGGAAGTTCTTAACAATCCGCTTCAGACACATCAGGAAACACACCACGGCGGAAATCTACCTCAGATTTATTCTGCACTTGACGTTGATAAAGAAAATATTGTTGTCACTTCAATCAAGTCTGCAGAAAACGGCAACGGTATCATCATGCGTATTGTTGAAACAAACGGCACCGCAACCGATGCTACGGTTGATTTCACCGCTCTTAACACAAAATTCTCAATGAGCTGGAAACCGCAGGAAATCAAAACTGTCAGAATTATGCCTAACGGAAAAGTTACCGAATGTATGATAACCGAATAAAAACGAACAAGCCCGTTAACTCACAGTCAGCGGGCTTGTTACAGTTATTTTGATTTTTTTGTTGCTGCATAATTACAACAGAATTAGCTGAGAACCGTCTTTTGCAACATAATTCTTTTGAACACCAAGTTCATCCATCCAGGCACGAACCTCCAACGTCTGAAGGTTGCCGTTTCTGTTGTCCCATACCCATGAAGGCGTCGGCCAGAGACAGATTTCTGGAGAAACCGCCTCGTAGAAATCCCTGTCGCAACCGCCTTGTCCGTGGTGAGCCATTTTGCAGATATCACTTTTAAGCATATCGGAGCTTCCCCAATTTGTCAGAATTTTCTGTCCTGCTCTGACACTACTGTCGCCTGTAAACATCACGCTTTTGCCTCCGAGCTCCATACGGAAAACAAGAGAGGAATCGTTACAGCCGGTAAACGCTGAATCAAACGAATACAGAACAGTGAACTTTGCAGTGCCGATATTGAATATGTCACCCTCAGACAGAATCTGTTCTTTCGCTTCAAATAAAGGTCGTAGGCGGGCATAATCGTGAAGGATTCTGTCTGCTTCTTCATCAGTGTCTGAATAAAAATCTATCGGTGCAAAATTCACATAAACCTTATCAAAGGTTAATGCATCACCATAATTTTCAATTACATTCAGGAAAACCTCGCAATGGTCATCGTGCGGATGAGAAAGAAACCATGCGTCAATATGCGGTTTTCTGTTACCTGTTGCTTGCCTGAGATATTCAAGGAAATAATCCGTTTCAGTAATCATTCCGCCATCGATTACGATAACCTTTCCGTCGTCTGTTGTGATGATAAAGCTGTCACCAATCGTGTCTGTTACCGATTTCAGCATATGGATTGCATTGACATTTTTTGTATTCTGCACACCCTCTGATTTCACTTCAAAAAAGATATCAATCTGATTCCATAGATCAACAATTCTGTCAATGATATTTTTAAAGAAGGTTGTAAAACGGTTAATGGGATTATCCGCTGTAACGGTGACAGACTGTGTTATCTGTGCTGTGCCTGCAGCTAAAACCGGAACTGCCGACGAAAACATCAGTATGAACACTAAAATTAAACTGAGAATGGCTTTGCTTTTCATTTCTTACGGACTCCTTTGTGTGATTTAAAATCAGACTAAAGCTCATCAATCAGAATTATACCATACATACATTCAGAAATCTACTTGAATAATTGACACATTTTTAAAAAATATGTTATATTAAATAAACGCAATATTTTATTGGAGAGGATATTATGAATTCATTTTTTTCTTCGGTTTTAAGTGTTATTACAAGTGTTCTTATTACTCTTGGTTTTATGCAGCCTCCCGGACCGACCGTGGAATTCACAGACCTTGCAAACAGGGATTATAACTATGAGGCACAGTACATACAGCCTGATGCATCAAAATATGTGAAAATTACTGCACCCGATATGGGTTATGATATCTATACTCCCACTGAAGGTCTGTCGTATGGCTACAGATACGGCGCATCTATTATTACAAATGCAGACGGCAGTATCGATATGTGGACTGCCGGACTTGGTGACTCGCAACAGTGGGACTGGATTTTTTACAAACATTCTCCCGATGGTGGCAAAAACTGGACAAAGGAACAGATTGTTCTTGAACCTACACCCGGTTCGGCAGACTTTTATTCCTGCTGTGATCCAGGTGTTATAAAAATCGGAGAATATTATTATTTAGGCTACACATCGACCGTTCATCCGGACGGCATTGTAAATAATGTTTTTGTTGCGCGCAGCTTAAACCCTGCAGGTCCTTATGAAAAATGGAACGGAAACGGCTGGGGCGGCAAGCCCGAAGCAATTGTTACCTACAACGGCGATCCCACCACATTCGGCGCAGGTGAACCAAGCTTTGTGGTTATAAAGGATAAGCTTTACATTTACTACACATGGAGAGACGGCGCACTTAATCAGACAAGACTTTCCATTGCAGATGCAACAGACGAAAACTGGCCTGCAACAATGGAATATCAAGGAGTAGCTATTGATCATACTTTCGAATCCGAAGATTCATCCGATGTAAAATACATTGAAGATTGCGGAAAATTCGTTGCAATAAACACTGTTAACAGATTTTCAGAAGATAGCTCAATCGGCATTTACGTTTCAGATGACGGACTCAATTTTAAAATATCCAACTTTATGAAAACTAACACAAGCCACTGCTGCCATAATGCAGGCATTTCATCAAGGGCAAACGGTCATATTCTGCTTGAGGATGATGTTTTTATGGTGTATGCATACGGTGATATATGGGGCCTTTGGGCAACAAGAATGCATAAAGTGGACATTTCAATTATTAATTCTCCTGATTTGTATGAATATGATAACGGTACAAATGTAAAGACAGAAATAGCGTTCAGAGAAGCAATAGAGTACTTTGATCCGATTACTATAACTGTACGTCCTCATGAATATGAACTCGAATCGGGCAGAATCGGTGAATTTGTAAAAGTATTCAAAGTAAATGATGATCTCGAAAGAGAAAGAATTTATCTTAACATCAGATTCAGCGATTACGATGAAGATGTTATTTCTGTATACGGAACATATATCATCCCAAAATCGGCAGGTCAGACCTATGTAACAGCCGAGTGGAACGGTTACACATCAATATTCCTTGTAACCGTAAAATGATACGGATGATATATCAGAAAAGAGAATAAAAGCAAACAAGCCCACTGACAATGAGTCAACGGGCTTGTTTGCTTTTATTTTGATTTTTATTTGTTACAGCATAATTACAACAGAATCAGCTGAGAACCGTCTTTTGCAACATAATTCTTTTGAACACCGAGTTCGTCCATCCATGCACGAACCTCCAATGTTTGAAGGTTACCGTTTCTGTTGTCCCATACCCATGAAGGCGTTTGCCATAGGTTGTCCAACCCGGTGCAAAAATAAAATCACCGATTCTTTTTCCGTTGATATATGCTTCATAAGAGCCGAGCGCAGAACAGAAAAGTGTTGCCTTACCGATTGCTTTTTCGGGATTTATAGCCTTGATGAAAACGGGAACGACTGTACCGAAATCTGCATTTTCTTTAATGAATTTTGCGTTTTTAATCGTATTCATTTAATCATCTGTATTTTTAAACTGATGTTGATTTTTATTGATATTGATAATATAATTATTTGTATTGAGTTTTATTTTACTACGCTTGATTGTTTATTGCAATAAAAAACAAT